>JANNFV010000052.1:0-3945 GCA_031380285.1 Hyphomicrobiales bacterium
GCCGCTGCTGAAGCTGATCTGATCAAGCTTCGCCGTTGCCAATGGGCTGTCCGGAATCCGGGCTGCCGCGGCGAGCAATTTCTTGCGCAACGTTTCGCAGGCGGCCATGACCGCGCTGCCTGCAGAAGCCGCTGTCCAGGACCCGCCCTGGACTGGAGCCGCAGGCAATGATGTGTCGCCCAGCTTGACCGTCACATCAGCCATATCAAAACCGAGCGCGTCTGCGCCGATCTGGGCCAGAATTGTGTATGTGCCGGTTCCGATATCCGATGTGGCGCAGGCAATCTCAAGCTTTCCGCCCGGCTTCACCGTCACCCGTGCGGATGTCTTGAACATGTAGGCTTCCCAGACTCCGCTGGCCATGCCCCAGCCGATCAGCTCACGCCCTTCGCGCATTGACCCGGGGACAGGGTTGCGCTTGCTCCAGCCGAAGCGATCAGCCCCTTGCCGATAGCATTCCCGCAGTTCCTTCGATGTCAGGATCTTGCCGGTGTTCTGGTCTGCTTCGGCATAATTCCCAAGGCGCAGGTCGAGTGGATCGATATCAGCCGCAATGGCGAGTTCGTCCATGGCGCTCTCCAGCGCAAACATGCCGAGCGGCGCTCCAGGTGCCCGCATGTCGCCGGGCGTGTAGATATCGAGCTTGGCAAGATCCTGCTGAAACGATGCGTTCTCCACCTTGTAAAGCAGCCCCGACCAACTGACGACCACCTCCTGGTGATCTTCGAACCGGGATGTTGCTGCGACGGCATGGTGCTGGACCGAGTTCAGGCGACCATTCTGTTCGGCACCCAGCGACAGCATATTGACTGTCTGCGCCCGGTGAACATGGCTGAACATCTGTTCGCGCGTCAGTTCGACACGGACCGACTGCCTCAGCTCCAGGCTGGCCATCACCGCGAGAAACAGCTGGTACTGCGGCCGCAAGCCTGAACCAAATCCGCCGCCGACAAACGGAGAAACGACCCTCACTGCTTTCTTTGACAGGCCGAAAACGCTCGCCACATAGGCCTGGCTGTTGAGGACGCCCTGCGTCTTGTCGTGAATTGTCATCGTGTCATCCCCGTGCCAGACCACTGTCGTGGCATGGGGTTCCATCGGGTTATGATACTCCGCCGCGATGGAATATTCCTGACTGATCCGCAGCGGCGAGTCGCTGAAGGCCTGGGCGGCATCGCCCCTTGCGGCAGGCGGTGCCATGCCAAATCGCTTGCGCGGCGGTTCGTAGCTGTCGTGCCGCGCAGCTTCGAGATCGGTCTGGTTTGGAAGCAGGTCATACTGGATATGCACCAGTGACGCAGCGTGACGCGCGATCTCGAATGTTTCGGCCACCACCAGAACGATGGGCTGGCCGCTATACAGAATGGTTTCGTCATAGAGGGGACGAAACGGCTTGCCCGGAGGCCCCACCTGATCCTCATAGCTGGAACTGAACCATGCCGTGCGCGGCCGGTTCTGATGGGTGAAGATCCTGAGCACACCGCCGACCGCTTCTGCGGCGGTAACATCGATGCTGGTGATGATGCCCTTTGCGATGCTGCTGCCGATGACATAGCCATGGGCCAGATCCGGTGCTGCGAATTCAGCCGCATAGGTCGCCTGCCCCGTGACCTTGACAGGTCCGTCGATCCTGCTTCTGGGAGAGCCGACATGGAGATCATTGGTGAGCATGTGTGATCTCCCTAAGCAATTCGCTTGTCAGTGGACGATTGGGGCGTTCCCGCTGTCGCTTGCGACAAGCTGCGGATGATGGCACGGCGCGCCAGCTCGATCTTGAAATCGTTGTGTCCGAAGCCTTTCGCTCCAGCGAGCAAGGCATCTGCGGCAAGCGCATAGGTGGCCGCAGATGCGGGCTTGCCTACAAGCAGCGCTTCCGCTTCTTCACGACGCCAGGGCTTGTGGGCCACACCGCCCAGCGCGATTCGGGCCTGCCGCACGATCCCGCCATCCAGATCGAGCGCAGCCGCAACGGATACGAGCGCGAAAGCGTAACTCATCCGGTCACGCAGTTTCAGATACGTGAAACGGGATGCGAACACCCGGGATGTGCCAGGCAGCTCGACGCCCGTCACCACTTCGTCATGCTGAAGTGTCGTGTCCAACTGCGGGGTATCACCGGGCAGGCGATGGTACGCGCCTATGGGGATCACCCGCTCTCCGCGGGGGCCTGTCACATGGACAATAGCTCCCAAAGCAGCAAGCGCCACGCACATGTCGGACGGATGCGTGGCAATGCAATGCTCGCTGGTGCCCAGAATGGCATGGATGCGGTTGAGCCCAAGGATCGCAGGGCAGCCTGAACCCGGCTCGCGTTTGTTGCACGGCGTTGCTGTGTCGTAGAAATAATAGCAGCGGGTGCGCTGGTTCAGATTGCCGCCGGTCGTTGCGGCATTGCGCAGTTGCGGTGTCGCACCTGCCAGGACGGCTGAGACGAGCAACGGGAACCGGCCGACAACGCGTGCATCAAGGGCAAGCGCGGCGTTGGACACCATTGCGCCGATGCGCAGGCCACCATCGCTGGTTTCCGAAATGTCCGACAGGCCTTCTATGCGCGTGATGTCGACAAGGGCTTGAGGCTTTTCGATCTTGTACTTGATGAGATCGAGCAGGTTCGATCCGCCGGCGATGACGCGGGCATGGGGATTTGCGGCAAGCGATGCGACAGCGTTGCCGAGGTTGGTGGCTCTCTCATAGGAAAAGCGGTTCATGGCTTCGCGCCCTGATCTGCGCCACTGGAGCGAGCGGCGACATCCGCGATGGCATCCACGATATTGGGATAAGCGCCGCAGCGGCAGATGTTCCCGCTCATGAACTCACGGATTTCCTCACGCGAGCCTGCACGCCCCTCGGCAATCAGCGCCACGCCGGAACAGATCTGGCCTGAGGTGCAATAGCCGCACTGGAAGGCATCATGATCGATGAAGGACTGCTGGAGCGGGTGAAGCTCACCGTTGCTGGCCAGACCCTCGATCGTGACGATGTCCTTGCCATCCTGCATGATCGCGAGCTGGAGACAGGCGTTGATCCGCCGTCCATCAATCAGGATTGTGCAGGCCCCGCATTGGCCATGGTCGCAGCCCTTTTTCGTTCCCGTCAGGCCAAGATCGTGGCGCAGGAGATCGAGCAGAATCGTCCAGGGCCGGACCTCGACCGTTCGGCTTTCACCGTTGAGTGTGAAGGATATTGCTGTGCCGGTTTCGCGGGACATCGTCATCTGCAGCGACCTGCTGTGCGTTGGAGACCTATCGGATCATCAATGACAAGACCCCGGTCGTTGGTTGACCAGGGGTGTTGTGCATGGAGCGCGGATCACATCATTCCGGGGCGGGTGAAATCCGGCTTGGCAGTGTCGGAGGGCACATAGGGACCAAGCTTTTCGTCAAAGCTGTTCCAGCCTTCACCCTGATAAGCCGAGCGACGCTCAGCAACGGTCACCGACGCATGGCGGTCGAGAACCGTTTCTGCGACGGCCCGGCGCAGCTCGTCTGTCTTGACGAGAACCAGGGATCCGCCACGCCGGATGGACTCGGCATAGACATGGGCGTCATGCTCATCGATGCCGTTGTCCGTCAACGCGCCGACGATGCCGCCTGCCGCTGCCCCCGTGGCAGCACCGGCAACCATGCCTGTCAGTGTGGCTGCAAGCCAGCCTGCAGCGACAATGGGGCCAACGCCCGGGATGGCCATGATCCCAAGGCCGGCCAGCAGGCCTGCGCCACCGCCGAGGGCAGCGCCAACGGTGGCACCGGCCGCCGCCGCTCCCGTTGCTTCCAGAATGGGCTCGAAGGCATCGCTGCCATTGGCAACGACGCTGATGTCGTCACCGGGGATACCCGCATTCCTGAGGTCGGCCATGACAGTCTGTGCCTCGGCCCTGGTGTCATAGAGTCGTGAAAGGTTGGTGGTCATCTTGATGTCCTTCTCTGGGGATTCTGATTGAGGCGA
>JANNFV010000078.1:0-2746 GCA_031380285.1 Hyphomicrobiales bacterium
CTCCGGCCTTTCGCTGGCGCAGAACACGCGCAGCCCGCTCGGTGATGCCCGCCAGACCCTGTTCATCATCACCGATCAGGAAGGCTATGGCACGGGCGAATGCCTGGAGAAGCAGGGCGGCTGCGGCAAGATCATCGCCGACAGCTTCTGCGAATCAAAAGGCTTCAGGCTGGCCGATTTCTACCGCCGGGCAGAGCCCGATGACGTCACCGGCTCGATCCAGTCCGAGCGCAAGCCCACGCTGCGAGAGCCGCACGCTTTCGTGATCAGCTGCAAATAAGCCTTCCAACCGGTCATTTCCTGTTCAGGGCGCGTCCGTTAACGCGGCGTTGACCCTGACACATTGCTTTGCTGCGCTTGCGATAAGAGTTGTGTAAGGATAATACGAATGCGTCCTGGGTGGGCGGTCTGTCAGCGTAAGCCTTGAAGCCGAAGAAGAATGACCCTTATTCGTCGATCAATCCTCGTCGCCACAGCCCTTACGGCGCTGGCCCTTGCGGGCTGCACGGAAGAGGGCTCGCTCCCACGCAGTGGCCGTCACTACGTGCCGATCTCGCTCGAAATGCAGGCGGAGATGCGCGAAAAGAACATGCGCACCCACGCCCCGATCCTGATCCGCGCCTTCAAGCTGGAGAGTGAACTCGAGGTCTGGAAGCAGGATGCGTCGGGCAAGATGGCCCTGCTCAAGACCTATCCGATGTGCCGCTGGTCCGGTCAGCTCGGCCCCAAGGTGCGTGAAGGCGACCGCCAGGTTCCCGAAGGTTTCTACAGCGTCACCCAGGGCGCGATGAACCCGAACTCGAGCTTCTATCTCTCGTTCAACGTGGGATACCCCAACAATTTTGATCGCCAGCTTGGCCGCACCGGTGCCCATATCATGGTGCATGGTGATTGCTCGTCGATGGGCTGCTTCGCCATGACGGACAGCCAGGTTGCCGATATCTATGCGCTCAGCCGCGAGGCGTTCGCCGGTGGGCAGTCACAGATCCAGTTGCAGTCGATGCCCTTCCGCATGACGCCTGAAAACCTGGCGAAGTTCCGCAACGATCCGCACATGGCATTCTGGAAGAACCTGAAGCAGGGCAACGACCATTTCGAGGTGACCAAGCGCCCGGTGCAGACCGCGGCCTGCAATGGTCGCTACGGTTTCGGCAGCGACACCTGCGGAACGCAGGCTGATCCGGAAGTGACGAACGCCGTGGCCGCCAAGCAACGCCAGGACGAGATCAAGGTGGCGGAACTCGTGTCCAAGGGATCACGCGCCGTGAAGCGGCTCTACCGCGACGGCGACATGCACCCGCTGTTCAAGGAGACGATCCTTGCCGGCAACAACCGCCCGGTTGGCACAACGCGCAACGGCATCAGCCGCACCGACGCCATCGCCTTCACGCCCATCGAACTGCCGGTCGAACAGTACAAGACCCACAAGGCCAAGGGCCGCAGCTCCATGCAGATCGCGGAATTGGCGCAGCAGGAGCAACTGGCGGCAGCCATGGCGGCGTCAGAAGCGCCGAAAGCAGGCGAAACTGCCAAGGTCGAGCCTGGCAAGGTCGAACCTGGCAAGGTCGAGCCAGCCAAACCAGCACCCGCCGCGACAACCGTTGCTGCAACTCCCGCGACAACCCAGCCTGTTGCTGCCATCGCGGCCACGCCTGCCGAACCAGCCTCGCGCTCTGTTTTCCAGCGTATGATTGGTTCTGTCGGCCTGGGTTCCAAGGACGAACCCGTGGCGGACACCACCAAGGTCGAGGAAATCACGCCGCATCGCGTCAACGTTCCCTTGCCGCCCCGGCGTCAGGCGCAAGGAACACCTGCGGCTGGCCCGCAAGCCGCCGCACCGGCATCGCAACTGCCCGAGATCATCGGCCAGACGCAGCGTCTGTCGCCATCAAGCCTCGCGTCGGGCTTCAGCAAGCTGCAATAGCATTACCATGGTGATGGCTGCGCTGCGTTCGCTGGCCGTCGCCGCCTCAGTATTTTGCGTTTCGGCAACCTGTCCTGCCCTCGCAGAACCCGATCTTTCGGTGCAACCCGGCCCATCCGCCACCACCATAGACCGCAATCGCCGCATCGCCGCCTATCGCGCCATCGCAGCGGGCGAGGCAGACAAGCGCGGCCTGCCGCCCGCCCTTGCCGACGCCGTGATGCGCGTCGAGAGCAACTACAATCCGGCGGCCCGCGGCAAGGATGGCGAATACGGCGTCATGCAGGTGATGCCGCCCACCGCCCGCATGCTCGGCCACACCGGCCCGGTCGAGCAACTCGCTGAACCCGAGGTCAACATCCCGCTCGGCGTCAGGTACCTCGCCGATGCCTGGCGGCTCGCCAAGGGCGACATCTGCACCGCCGTGATGAAATACCGTGCAGGCCATGGCGAAACGCGCTTTTCCGTGCTGTCCGTGCGCTATTGCGAGCGGGTGCGCCAGCATCTGGCTTCCATCGGCTACCCCGTGACGGGCGTGGTGCCGGAACCGACCTTTGGCTTCCGCGCCGACACCACCCGCATGGGCGTCATCATCGGCACGCAGCAGGCGGCCAAGCGCCTGGCGAGCGGCAAGAAGCTGAAGAGCCGCGCGAATTGGGCCAGCTACGATACCCGGATGCGCGATCTCGACCGGCGCGGCAAGGTCAGCCTCGGCGGGATTTGAGCGGGGGTCGCTTGGGCGTAGTGCGTGCTTCGAGACGGCGCAAGAGCGCCTCCTCAGCATGAGGAGGTTTTGAGACTGCAATCCTCGACATTCCTCAT
>JANNFV010000100.1:0-2140 GCA_031380285.1 Hyphomicrobiales bacterium
ACGGGCAGCTACACGTCCGAGACGAAGTTTCGTGGCTGGGCGCTGAGGCACTTTCCCGATGGCCGCTGGGAGGCGATGTGCAGCGGCCTCCGCAGTCCGAGCGGCGTGGCGTTCAACGCAGAGGGCGATGGTATCGGCAAAATCGAGTCGCGTGACGCTGCCATCCTTGGCCTTCACATCGGCGGTGTAGGTGAGTTGCACCGTATTGCCGACCTGCCGGACGACGGCCTTGCCGATGACATCTTCGCGCGTGCCATCATAGACACCCGGCGCCGTCCGGGTGAAGCGCCATGTCTTCACGTCCCGCTCGCCATCCGCGAAGACAAAATCCTCGCGCAGCACAAGCGTGCGGCCATCCCAACGCCCGTGGGTAACGACTGTCAGGGGGCGGTTGACACCAGCGACAGTGGAGGTGAAAGCGCCCTTGCCAACCGTCCTGCCGGTGAAAAAGCCCTCAAGCGTGAAAGCGGGCGCGTTGGGCGAAACAGGAAGCACAGGTGGACCTGCACAGCCCGCCAGCGCGATGGCAATGAATGGGAGACCGAGCCAAGCCCGGCGGGAGAGTGGAATCTGCATGGGATATTTGCCTGTCTTTCCGCCACCACCCGCAGGGATACGTTCGGCAAGCGCGGTCGGATCGACAATCACCGCCGCAGCGGCACCACTTCCACGCCAGCAGGCATCACCTGCTCGCGCTGTTTGGGCTGGCGTTCCGCCATCAAGTCATCCCAGCCCTTCAGTCCGAACCAGACGATCATGATCAGAACGGGCACGCAGACCCAGCCCATGATCTCTTCCGTGCGGCGACGTTTGGTCGCCCGCCTGTAGCGGTCATCACTGAGGCGTCTGAAGTAACCGATCACGACTTGAGAGGCACCTTGGGCACGGAACTGCGGCCAGAAGCCTTGGGCGGCGGCTCCCTGTCAAGACCGGGATCCTTCGCACGCATCGCTTTTTTGACAGGTTTGCGCCCCGAAGGCTTCTTGCTCGCCTCTTCGACCATCTTTTCCGGACGCGGCAGCAGCGGCCCATCGGGATAGACGAAGCCAAGCTTCTTCACGCCCTGATCGTCGCCGGTGACGATGACGCGCACAGCACCACCGTTCTTGAGGCGGCCGAACAGCACCTCGTCGGCCAGCGGAGTCTTGATCGCGGTCTGGATGAGCCGCGCCATCGGGCGGGCCCCCATGGCCTGGTCATAACCATTATCGACCAGCCATTTGCGGGCGTCGTCGGAGAGTTCGATCGAGACATTGCGCTCCGACAACTGCGCATCGAGCTGCATGATGAACTTGTCGACGACCTGCGCCACGACTTCGGTCGGCAGATGACCAAAGGAAACCGTCGCATCCAGCCGGTTGCGGAACTCGGGCGTGAACAGCTTGTTGATCGCATCCGTGTCATCACCTTCACGCTTGGTGCGGGTGAAGCCGAAGGCCGACTTCGCCATGTCCGACGCGCCTGCATTGGTCGTCATGATCAGGATCACATTGCGGAAATCGACCTTCTTGCCGTTGTTATCGGTCAGTTTGCCGTGGTCCATCACCTGCAACAGGATGTTGTAGAGATCGGGATGCGCCTTCTCGATCTCGTCGAGCAGCAGCACGCAATGCGGATGCTGATCGACACCATCGGTCAGCAGGCCACCCTGATCGAATCCGACATAACCCGGCGGTGCGCCAATCAGGCGGCTGACCGTGTGGCGTTCCATGTATTCCGACATGTCGAAGCGCAGCAGTTCCACGCCCAGCACCTTGGCCAGTTGCTTCGCCACTTCGGTCTTGCCCACACCAGTCGGACCAGAGAACAGATAGCTGCCAATGGGCTTCTCGCCATCGCGCAAGCCGGCGCGGGAGAGCTTGATCGCCGACGACAACTGCCCGATGGCGTTGTCCTGACCATAGACGATGCGCTTCAGCGTCGTTTCCAGCGTTTGCAACACCTCCGCGTCATCCTTCGACACGGTTTTCGGCGGGATGCGGGCCATCGTCGCCACGGTGATCTCGATTTCCTTGATGCCGATGGTCTTCTTGCGCTTCGGCTCGGGCAGCAGCATCTGCGATGCGCCGCACTCGTCGATCACGTCGATGGCCTTGTCCGGCAACTTGCGGTCATGGATGTAGCGGGCCGACAGTTCCAC
>JANNFV010000118.1:0-4649 GCA_031380285.1 Hyphomicrobiales bacterium
GGCAGGAGCCGCGAACACGAACAGGGCAAGGATCGTCAGGCCATTGAGTCCGACCACCGATGCGATCTGCGCCGTCGCATCACTGGCCGCCAGCGCCTGTCCAAGGCTGTTCCAGGGAAAGCCAGTCAGGATTGTTCCCCGCAGCCATTCCACGCTGGCCATGGCTGCTACGAAGGCAAAGATACGGCGGCTGCCATCCGACCAGAGCAGGCGCGCCAGGACAAAGCCACAGCCATGGAACAGGGCGAGTGCCGCCGGGAACCCGATCACGCCGAAGGGAAGCGCCCAGGCGAAAGAGTCATCCTCCACCAGGAAGGCCGCCCCCAGCCACCAGAACCCGGCCACGAAATAGCCAAAACCGAAGGCCCAGCCTGTCACGAAGGCCGATCTCAGGCTGGACCAGGAAAACCGGCTGGGGCCGACGCCGCAGCCATCGATCAGCCAGATTGCGATGGGCAGCGACAAAAGCAGCGCAGGCATCAAGTCCAGCGGAGCCATGGACAGTGCCGCAACTGTTCCTGCCGCGAAGGCCACACCCAGGCGCGACCATCCTCCCAGAAGCAGAACGGACTGAGCCAACCCTTGCAGCACGAAGACGACCATTCAGCGCTGCGGCGGTTGAAACGGCAGGCCATCCTCGATCGTGGGATCGACGGTCGCAGGCCGCGCTGCGGTACCTGCGCCCTGCCGATGGATGCGGACGCGCTTGATGCGCCTTGGATCGGCGTCCAGCACCTCGAATTCGAGATTGAGCGAGCTGCGGATCAGTTCGCCGCGCGATGGCACTCTCTGGGCAAGTGTCACGATCAATCCGCCGATGGTGTCCACGTCGGCTGAGCCAGGCTCGACGGAGAAATCCACGCCCAGCGCCCTGCCAACCTCGTCAAGACCGGCCTTGGCATCAGCCACGAAGCTGGTACCGCCCTCCTCGGCTTCAATCAGCGGCCGTCCCTCGTCATCGTGCTCGTCCTCGATATCGCCCACGATCATCTCGACCAGGTCTTCGATGGAGACGAGGCCATCCGTTCCGCCATACTCATCGACCACAAGCGCCATGTGGGTGCGCGTTGCCTGCATCCGCACCAGCAGGTCCATGGCGGGCATGGAGGGCGGCACATAGAGGACGGGGCGCAGCAGCTTGGCTGAAATCAGCGATGCCGACATGTCGACAAGGCCAAGGTCGATCGATGCCACGTCTTTCTTGCGGCGGCTTTTGGGAATGCCGGTTTCCGCTTTGTTGGAGATCAGATCGAGAAAGTCGCGGATATGAACCATGCCCTTGGGGTCATCCAGCGTTTCGCCATAGGCGGGCAGCCTTGAATGCCCCTGCGTCCGGAAGGCGCGCAGCAGGTCGCTCAGGGTGATTTCGGCAGGCACCGCAATCACGTCGGCGCGGGGGATCATCACATCCGCCACGCGTACACTGCGGATGCTCAGGATGTTGCGCAGCATCACCCGTTCCTGCGGGGTGAACTCCGCGCCCGGACCACGCGCCTCCAGTGCATCCTCGATGTTGTCGCGGATGGACACCGTGTTCTTGAAGCCGAGTGCAGAACGCAGACGTCCGAACCAGCCTTCCGAATCGGGCAGCAGGTCTGGCCTGTTCGCTCCGGTTTGTTCGGCCCGGTCAGTGGTCGAACTCATTCTGTCCCATTCTCCATTGGCTCCGATCCTGCATAGGGATCGGGCACATCAAGGCTTGCTAGAATAGCAGATTCGCGCTGCTCCATACGCTCTGCATCTGCCAGAGTCATGTGGTCATAGCCCAGCAGATGCAAGACGCCATGCACCACGAGGTGGGCGATATGGTGGGCCATCGGCTTGGTTTCCGCCTGCGCCTCGGCGGCAATGGTCTCATAGGCGAGGATGATGTCGCCAAGGCAGGGCGACTGCGAGATGCGATCCGCCGCAGCACCTGGAAACGACAGCACGTTGGTCGGCTTGTCCTGCGAGCGCCATTGCTGGTTCACGGCCCGGACGCGCGCATCATCCGCCAACAGGACGGCGATGGTGGCACCCTTCAGGACGGGGATATCCGCCATGACGACGGTCTGCCGCGCGGACCGGCGCACAAGGGCTGCCACGCCCGGCAGGGTTTTCCAGCCCGGAGCAGCCCTCTGCACATCGACGGTGATATCCGGTCGCGCCGCCCTGGTCACATCTCGCGCCGCTGATGCGTGCCGCCCGCGTCCTCGTAAGCCTTGACGATGCGCCGCACCAGATCGTGGCGCACCACATCGGCATGGCCGAACGTGACATGCCCCACGCCCTCGACGGCAGGCAGCAATGACACCGCCTCGATCAGGCCCGATTTCTGCCCCGGCGGCAGATCGATCTGGGTCGGATCACCCGTGATGATCATGCGCGAGCCTTCGCCCAGGCGGGTCAGGAACATCTTCATCTGCATTGACGTGGTGTTTTGCGCCTCATCCAGCAGGATGACCGCATTGGACAGCGTACGCCCGCGCATGAAGGCCAGGGGGGCCACTTCGATCTGGCCGGTCTGGAGCCCGCGCTCCACGATGCGCGCCTCCATGAAATCATGCAACGCATCGTAGATGGGGCGCAGATACGGATCGACCTTGTCCTTCATGTCGCCCGGCAGGAAGCCCAGCCGCTCGCCCGCCTCGACCGCGGGACGCGAGAGGATCAGCCTTTCCACCAGCCCCTGCTCCATCAGTTGCACGGCGTGGCCGACCGCCAGCCAGGTCTTGCCCGTGCCTGCCGGCCCTTCCGCGAAGACCAGCTCATTGCGCTTGAGCGCCCTGAGATAGGCATCCTGCGCGGCGTTGCGGGCCTTCACCGGGCCGCGCTGGCGTGTGACGATCTGCTCGAAACTCAATTTGCCGCTGTCTCCCTTTGAGGGGAACAGCGAACCCTGAAGTGCGGCTTCCTGCAAGGCCCCATCGATATCCCCCGTGGTGAAGGCACGGCCCGCGCGGGCCTGCTCATACAGCATGTCCAGCGTCTGGCGGGCGCGGTCCACCGCTTCCTTCGATCCCTTGAGGGTGAGGTGATTGCCATTGACGGTAGCAATGACGGACAGCCGCCGCTCGATATGCGCCAGGTTCTGGTCGTAAAGGCCAAGCACCAGGCTGGCCCGCTTGTTGTCATCAAACGACAGCGTCAATTCGTGCGGGCCTTTGGGCCCTGGCAGTGGGGATGCAACGGGGTCGCCTGCTTTCACGCGCTGTGATGATGTCAAGCCTGTCACTCCGGAAGGTTCATGCAACCTTGTCGTTCAAACCGATTGAATCGCCCCTAACAGGCGATTCAGGACTGCGAGTGTCCCCCTGAACCAGGATTCCCGCAAGGGAGTTCGATGCCACACCCGTGATTTTTACGCGGGCGATGTGACCGATGAGTGACAGCGGTCCCTCCACATGCACGGCCTGCTGATACGGCGACTTGCCGCCGATCTGGCCGGGGTTGCGCCCCGGCTTCTCGAAGAGCACATCGACAATCCGCCCCACGGTCGCCAGATTGAACGCAGTCTGCTGCTCCAGGACCAGCGCCTGCAACGCTGCGAGACGCGCAATCTTCACCGCTTCAGGCACCTGATCCTTGCGATCCGCCGCAGGTGTGCCGGGCCGCTCGGAGTATCTGAACGAATAGGCCGAGGCGAAGCGCACATCGCGGATGAGCTGCATCGTCGCCTCGAAATCAGCCTCCGTCTCGCCCGGAAAGCCGATGATGAAATCCGAGGTGAGCGCGATATCGGGCCGCGCCGCCCGCACCTTGGCGATGGTGGCGCGATATTCTGCGGCTGTGTGCCGACGGTTCATCCCCTTCAGCACGCGGTCGCTGCCGGATTGCACGGGGAGATGCAGATAAGGCATCGCGGCAGGCAGATCGGCATGCATGCGGATGAGATCATCATCCATGTCGCGGGGGTGGCTGGTGGCATAGCGCAGCCGGTCCAGCCCCTTGATCTCGGCGATGCGGCGCATCAGGCGGGAGAGCGGCCAGACCGATCCATCCTCGCCAAGCCCGTGGAACGCATTGACGTTCTGCCCCAGCAGCATGATTTCGCGCACGCCAGCTGCCGCCAGCTCTTCCGCCTCGCGGATGATGCGCGCCACGGGTCGCGAGACCTCTGCGCCCCGCGTATAGGGCACCACGCAGAACGTGCAGAACTTGTCGCAACCCTCCTGCACCGTCAGAAACGCCGAAACGCCGCGCGCCCGGGTTTTCGCCCTTGTCGCCATTGGCAGATGGTCGAACTTGTCCTCCACCGGAAATTCCGTGTCCACCACGCCTCTCGCGGTGCGGCGCTGTTTCAGGAGGGCGGGAAGCCGGTGATAGGCCTGCGGCCCCACCACGAGATCGACCGCCTTTTCCCGCCGGATGATCTCGGCCCCCTCGGCCTGCGCCACGCATCCCGCCACCGCCACGCGCATCGGCGTTCCGGCAGCGGCCCTCTCGGCCTTGAGCTCGCGGATGCGCCCAAGCTCGGAATAAACCTTCTCGGCGGCTTTCTCCCGGATGTTGCAGGTGTTGAGGATGACAAGATCAGCCTCCGCGATATCGCTGGTTTCGGCGTAACCCTCAGGAGCCAGAACATCCGCCATGCGCGTGGCATCATAGACGTTCATCTGGCAGCCGTAGGACTTGATGAAGACGCGGCGGGGCGTGGGGGTGGGGGTGGC
>JANNFV010000185.1:0-4049 GCA_031380285.1 Hyphomicrobiales bacterium
GGACTGGAAAACGAGACGACGCTGGCGACAAGCACAGCCGCGTGCAACCCCACCGAGAAGGGCAGGCCAGGCCGTCTGAACTCGTCCTTCAGCCAGAGCACGTCAGCGCCTCACTTCCGGTCCTGCTCGGTCAGCAATGCCACCCGCTTGTAGCCCGCCATGGTAATGGCGCTCATCACCTGTGCCACGGTGCCGTAATCCACCTGCTTCGCGCCGCGCACATAGATGCGCTCGTCGAAGCCCTGCTTGGCCAGCGGCTGAATCTTCGCCGCAATCTCGGCAAGGGTGATGGGTGTCTCGCCGATGAAGATCTGCGCCTTGTCATTGATCGAGATGGTGATCGGCTTCTGGTCGACGCTCAACTGCCCTGCCCCCGTCTTGGGCAGATCAAGCGGCACGCCAGCGGTCAGCAGCGGGGCCGTCACCATGAAAATGATCAGCAGCACCAGCATCACGTCGATGAACGGCGTCATGTTGATGTCGGCGATCGGCGAGGACTTGCGCTTGCGCCGCCGCCTCGTGCCGGATTGCTCGCCCGCTCCGCCTGCGCTCATGGCCATGGTTCAGTTCCTCAGGTCGCCCAGTCGTCAGGCGGCAACACGTTCATCGATCTGACGCGACAAAATGGCCGAAAATTCGTCGGCGAAGCTCTCAAGACGCGATTGCGCCTTCGTCGCCTGCTTCTGATAGACATTGTAGGCAATGACGGCAGGAATGGCAGCGGCAAGTCCGATGGCCGTGGCGAACAGCGCTTCCGCGATGCCGGGTGCCACGACGGCCAGCGAGGTGTTCTTCGACGCAGCGATAGAGGTGAACGACGTCATGATCCCCCAGACCGTGCCGAACAGGCCGATGAAGGGACCAGCGGAACCCACGGTCGCCAGCACCAGCAGGTTGGATTCATAGCGCTCCGCCTCGCGCTGGATCGTCACGTCGAGCACCTTGTCGATGCGCGAGTTGAGCGACGCGAAGCCACGGCCCGAGCCTTCGAAGGCGCGCTTCCATTCCCGCATCGCAGCCACGAAGACCGAGGCCATGCCGCTGGTCGGCCGGTTCTGCAGGTTGCGATAGAGTTCCTCCAGGCTTTGCCCGGACCAGAACGTCTCCTCGAACGTGTCCATCTGCCCGTTGAGCTTGCGGAACAGCAGCCACTTGTTGACGATGATGCTCCAGGTCCAGACGGACGCGACCAGCAGCCCCACCATCACCAGCTTGACCACGATATGCGCCTGCCAGAACAATCCCCAGAGGGAGAGATCATGGGCGGTTTCCGCTCCTGGCATCGTGGACTCCAATCCGTCAGCGCCGCGACGCCTGCGAGACGCAGGCATTCTGCGCAAAATTCGTTCAAACCAAGGCTTTCACGCCCCAAACCGGGACATCACGCGGATTCCCGGTTGTTCGATCCAGTTAAGCAGGAATCAATGTTAACAACGGGTTAGCAAATAGGGCGGGAAGCGCATGGCTGGGATGCGGGACTTGCCTTCTTTCCTTCTCCCGCTTGCGGGAGAAGGTGGCGCGCAGCGCCGGATGAGGGCTGCTTCTGGCGAGACTCCTGCCCTCACCCGCCCAGCCGCACCCGCAAACCATCCGGAATGCGCCGCGCCCGACCACCGCCCACGCACACCACCTTCACCTCAGCCGTCACCAGCACCACGTCGCCACGCAGCACGCGTTGTCTCACCGTCATCGAAGCCCCCTTCATGTCGACAGGCGTGGTCTCGATGGTCAGCAGATCATCCATGACGGCAGGCTTCAGGAACTCGATCACCATGCCGCGCACCGCGAAGGCGAGCGCCGTGCCGCCGTCGAACAAATCCTTCTGGTCGATGCCCAGATCGCGGATCAGCTCTGTGCGGCCCCGCTCCATGAAGCGCAGATAGGAGGCGTGATAGACCACGCCGGAAAAATCGGTGTCTTCGTAGTAGACGCGGATGGAGAGACGATGCTGGGTCATGGCGAAAGGGTTTAGCCGGAAGATGGGCCTTCGTGTAGGCTCAAGTGATAGTCTTTTCTTCTCCCCAGGGAGAAGATAGTCGCCTCCTTGGCGACCGGTTAAGGGAGAATCCCTGGCATCGGTGGTTCTCCCTCATCCGTCATGCAAGACATGACACCTTCCCCCAAAGGGGGAAGGACAAACGGAGCCCTCGATGCCCATTCTCACCTCGCCTGCCATCGCACCGATCCTGCTGCTCCTGGCCTCCAACGTGTTCATGACGCTGGCCTGGTACGGCCACCTGAAGTTCAAATCCGCCCCCCTGCTGGCCGTGATCCTGATCAGTTGGGGCATCGCCCTGTTCGAGTATTGCCTGGCGGTTCCCGCCAACCGTATCGGCCACGGGCATTATTCCGCGGCAGAACTGAAGACGATCCAGGAGGTGATCACGCTTGCGGTCTTCGCCGGCTTCTCGGTGCTGTACCTCAAGGAGCCGCTGACCCTGAACCATCTCATCGGATTTTCGCTGATCTGCGCTGGCGCTTGGTTCGTGTTTCAGGGCAAGTAGTCTGTTGTGTTCCTTCTCCCCTTGCGGGAGAAGGTGGCCTCGCGTTAGCGAAGTCGGATGAGGGGTCGCGATGATCTTTCAGTACTGCCACAATCTTGAAAGAATCAGGCCGTGACAACACCTCCTCCCCTCACGCTCTCGACCACCAACCCGACGGTCGATGCCTATCTCCAGACCGGCTATCTCGGCGTTGTCGGCATGTCGTCGCGCTTCGCCGCCGCCATCGCGGCCCGCCTGATGAGCATCCAGAGTGATCTTGGCGTTTCGGGCCAGGTGGCCGAGATCGGCACCTTTGAAGGACGCTTTTTCATTGCCCTCGCCCACATGCTTCGGGGCGACGAGAAAGCCGTCGGCATCGACCTCTTCGACTGGCCCAATCCGGAGGTGATCGACCGCTTTCATGCGAACTGCGCCAGGCACGGCGTGCCGGAATCCCGCCGCGTGACGCTGAAGGCCGACAGCCGCGCCATGAAGCCCGAAGACCTGCTCAAGGCGGCCAACGGCAAGCGCATTCGTCTCTTCCACATCGATGGCGAGCACAGCCGCGCAGCCCTCACCCGCGATCTGGCACTGGCAACTGCAGTGATGGCCGATGGCGGCCTGATCATCCTCGATGACATGCTGCATCCCGGTTACCCCACCCTCATGGTCGCGGTGCAGGAATATCTGGAGGCGCACCCCGACATGGTGGTGCTGGCCGTGATCGACCGTGAAAGCATCACCGCCGCCACCAAGTTCGTGCTGTGCCAGAAACCCTGGTTCAAGCGCTATGAAGAGGTGATGCTGGTGGCATTCCAGGGGCAGATCTGGCCCATGGGTGCCGATTTCGAGCCGCATTGGTGCTTGGTGTTGTCGCTGGATACGAGTCTCGCGGCGATTGTGTGAGGGTTATCGCTTGCGATCCGCACGCGCCTCTGACGTTTTGAAAAAGGGCAATGCACTTTTTTGAATCTTCAAAAGGTAGGCATCGCTGAACCTGCCCAATGGTTTGGTGCTCCGCTCCCAGTAGAGGGATTCCTCTGCAATATCACGGTTATACTCGGATACCGTGATCCAGCCGCGTTTTGCGATGCCGAGGCCGATGCGGCGCAACTCCAGCTCTGGAATCTCGAGAGCAGTTTGATCCGCGGTTGGTGGCTGGCTGGAGATAGGCAACAGATAGAGTAGGTTTTGCCTTTCAGCGGCAGGGCAATGGCCAGACACACCGGCCGGTTTTTACGCCCCTCCGTTTCGCCTCTCCTTGCTTCCCTGAGCCAAAGATAGGGATAGCGTATGACGCTCCCCGATGGCAGATCAAAAAGCCATTGTCAGATATCCTGCGTGCCACGCTCCAGTTCAGCAATGGATCGCTCCAGCGCTTCAGCCACGTCCTGCGCTTCATCTCTAGGCAATTCGCCAGGCCCAAAGACCCGACGTGAGTCGTGCCCCTTCCTCATCTCCTCGAAACGCTCGACGGTCATCATCACGAATCTGGGTTTGCGGTACTGCGTGATGGAAATTGGGCCCTGGGCCGCCGCATGAGTGACATCGCCCAGCTGTTTGACG
>JANNFV010000227.1:0-2265 GCA_031380285.1 Hyphomicrobiales bacterium
GTTTTGACCTCGGATTGATCACGCCGCATCCGCCCGCAATCTGCTCCCCCGCAGCACCCCCGATGCCTCGAGGCTTGGATAAGCCACCGCCGTCACATGCGCGTTGATGCGTTTGAGATCCCGCAGGATATCGAGATGTAGGGCACTGGTGTCGATGGAGGCCAGTGTGCCATCGCGCAGCCGTTGCAGGTGGTTCTCCATGGCTTCGCGTTCGGCGGTGCGGATGCGGTCCTTCTCGGCCACCAATTCTCGGGCCATGCTCATGTCGCCCGTCATGAACACCGTCATCGCGAGGCGCATCTGCTCGACGACGCGGGTGTGAAGTGAGCGGATCTCCCCCCAGCCCGCCGGTGAGAACTCCACCTTCAGCCGCTGCTTCTTGGCGGCGAGTTCCAGCAGGCTCTTGTCGATGATGTCGCCCACATGCTCGAGGTTGGTGGTGAAGAGGATGAGATCGAAGGCCTTGCGGCTGTCCGCATCACAAAGCGGTTGGCGCGTCAGCCGCGTGAGGTAGAGCTTCACCTCCTCCTGTCGCCTGTCCACCTCGTTGTCGAGCGCCTTGATGTCCTGGCGTCGCTGCTCGTCGCTGTTCTCGAAGGCCAGCAGCGTCTCGCGCAGCATGATCTCGACATGGTCCGCCATCTTCATCACCTCCCGCTGGGCAGCGGCGAGCGCCACCTGCGGGCGTTCAAGCAGGCTGTCATCGAGATGAGCGACCTGACGCTGGTCAGCACCCTTCGCATCCGGCAGCAGCCGTTCCAGCCACGCTGCGGCAAACCCAGTCAGCGGCAGGAAGAGCAGGGCCACGCCGATGTTGAACAGCGTGTGCAGGTTGGCGATCTGCCGCGATGGATCGCTTGCGAACGAGGTCGAGGCATCGACAACCTGCGGCAGGAACAGCAGCGCCAGGATCACGCCGATGGTGCGAAAGACGAGATTGCCCACGAGGATGCGCCGGGAGGCCAGAGGCCCGCGCAGTGACAAGCCAAGGGGAATCAGCGCCGAGCCGATGTTGCAGCCCAGCACGAGCGCAAGGGCCGGTGCCAGCGCGATGGCTCCGGTGGCGGCGAGCGACATGATCAGCAGAATGGCCGCGACGCTCGAATGCATCAGCCAGGCGATCAACGCGCCCAGGATGACCGCCATGATCGGATCGGTGCCCAACCGTTGCATGACCATCGCAAGCAGCGGGCTGTGCTTCAGCGGCTCCGCCGCAGCCTTCGCCATACCAAGTGCGATGACCATCAGGGCAAGACCGATGATGATGCGCCCGAGCTGCTTGGGGATCGGCTTGTCCGTCAAAAGAAACAGCCCGACGCCCAGCACCAGCAGCACCGGAACCAGCGCTTGCAGGTTGAAGGCCAAGGCCTGCACCACAATGGTGGAGCCGATATCCGCGCCCAGCATCACGGCGAGCGCCGGGGCCAGAGTGATCATGCCGCGTTCCGCGAACCCCGCCACGATCAGGCCTGTGGCAGCGGAACTCTGCACCGCAGTCGCGACGCCCGCACCCGCGAGACAGGCGGTGAGCCGGTTGGAGGTCGCATGCGCGATGGTCTGCCGGAAGCGATCACCAAAAGCCCGCAACACGCCGGTCTTCACCATGCGGATCGACCAGATCAGCAGCGCGATGGCGCCCGTCAGGTTGAGTAGAAAAGTATGGCCGTCCAACGCAAAATTCCTTGTCTGGATCAAATCAGAATCCAGGCTGGATGCGAAGTCAATTCATTTCGCCGGCTCAGGGAAGGGAAGTCAGGATCGGATCAGCTATCATTCTGGAAAAATTGATCTATTTTGTCTTCTGTGCCTTCAGCCAAACCGCGACTTCATGGCGTTCTTCCCGGGTCATGCCGGTCAGGTTGTTGGGCGGCATGGCGTGGGTCAGCACGGCATGCATGCGGATGGCATCGGCCTGCAGGGCAATGGCGGCAGGCGTGTCCAGCATCACGTGCTTCGGTGCGATCTGGATGCCGGGCCAGACAGGTTCGGGTGCATGGCACATCGCACAGCGACCGTTGATGATGTTGGTCACCGGGTCTGGCGGCAAGGACAACCCGGCCAGGGCCACGCGGCGATCGTCGAGCGCCTTCATGCCCAGCCGCTCGCGACCACCGGGCGAGGAAGCCATGGCGATCCAGAAGGCCAGCCAGAGACAGCCCGCCGCGACAAACCAGGTCCACCAGGGCGACTTGGCATGATCGCCATGCCGCACATTGTAGAAATGGCGGATGATCGCGCCCGCAATGATCACCAGGGTGACGATGG
>JANNFV010000248.1:0-2437 GCA_031380285.1 Hyphomicrobiales bacterium
GCCTTCATGAAGATCTGCACCACGCTGGCAATGATCAGGCCAAGAAGACCCATCATCAGGAACTTGCCCATGCCGGACAGATCCTTCTTCGTGGTGTAGCCGACGAGGCTGAGGCCACCGAAGGCAGCAGCCGTGACGAAGAACACCTGGCCGACCGAGCCGAGCTTGTAGATCAGGAAGACAGAGCCCATGGACAGGCCCATGACCGCCGCAAAGGCCCAGAAGGTGCCCATGAGTGCAGAGTAGCTCATCTTGTCGAAGCGCCATGACAGCACCAGGATGAAGGCCAGCGGGGCCAGCATGATCACCCATTTCAGCGGGCTGGCGTATAGCAGCGCACCAAACGAGGTGAGGTAGCGGCTTTCACCGGCCAGGCGCATGGCAGCGCCTTGGGCGTTCTTGGCGGCAGAGCCGACATCGCCGGTCATCGCCATCATTGCCACACCGATCGCCACCAGCGCCGTGATGGCGAGGCCGATCGACATGTGGTTGTAGATGCCGAGCATGTAGGACCGCAGGCCCTGATCAATGGCGAGTTGATTGGTTCCGGCAACGCCGGAGCCGTACTGGCCGTAGGCATTGGGTTCGTAATTGGACATCGGAAAACCTCTCCTTGGCCCCTGGGGCCGCTTTTCCAAGCATCGCGGATAATTCACACCGATTACGGCGGAATATGGGACATGCCGTGTCATTTAACAAGGGGGCATGTTGACGACAGCGTTAATTCCTCAGCTTTCGCCAATTCATACAAGCAACAAATGTATAATGCCGCCCGCAGCTGTTTGCATCTTCCGAGTTACGAACCTAGAGTTCGCGCAAGTAAGGCGCAGGTTTTTGCCCAAGAATACGCCACGTTCCAATCAATCCAAGTATAACAGTGACAAGAAGGGCAATCGTAATCGACGTTGCTGCAACTGTCCAATCCATGGTGAAGGGCAAGCGCATGACATTGGTGATAATACCATAGGCCGCAGCGATGCCGGCGGCGAGGCCAAATCCCGCGGTGATCAGGCCGAGAATGCCATATTCCATGAGATAGGCCAGAAACAGCTGCCGCCGTGTCGCCCCCAGCGTCTTCATCACCACGGCATCCTTGATTCGGGCGGCGCGGCCAGAAGCGAGAGCGCCCGCGAGCACCAGGATGCTCGACACAAGCGCCACACCGCTGGCCCCGCGCATGGCCAGCGTGATCTGCCCCACCAGATCGCTGGCGGCCTGCAGGACATCCCGGACGCGCACGGAGGAGATGGCTGGAAAGGCCAGGGCAACATCGCGCGCCAGTTTCGCCTCCTGCGCGGCGTCAGGGGCCTGGGCAAAGGACAGCGTGGCGAGATGGGTGTGCGGCGCACCCGCGAAAGTGTTGGGCGAGAACACCATCACGAAATTGATGCCGACCGAACGCCACTCCACCTGCCGCACGCTGGCGAGTTGCGCCGTGATGTTGCGGCCCAGCACATTGACCGTGATCTCATCGCCCACCTTGAGCGCAAGGCCGTCGGCGATATCGCGCGTCATCGAAACGAGAGGCCGCCCGCGATACCCCTCCGGCCACCATTCGCCGGCAATGATCCGGCTGTTGGTCGGCACGGCTTCCGAATAGGTGATGCCCCGGTCTCCTTCCAGAACCCAGGCCGCATTCTCGTTCGCCTTGTAGGCTTCTGCGGGCGTTCCCTTGATGGCAACAATGCGCCCCCGCATCATCGGCACCCGGTCGATGGTGCTGTCCTTGGCGGCAGCGCGGAGAAAAGCGTCGAAGCGTCCGGTCTCGGCATTGGGAATATCGACGAAGAAAAAGCTCGGCGCTTTTTCTGGCAGCGTCGCTGTCAGCGCCTGGCGCAAATTGGTGTCGATCAGGCCAAGCGCCACGAGCAGTGTCAGGCCAAGGCCGAGCGACAAGGTCACCGACGGCGTCAGCGCTCCGGGCCGATGGATGTTGGCCAGCGCCAGCCGTGCTTCCGCTTGCCTCGGGCGCGGCAGGCGGCGGGCGATATCCATCACCGCCAGGCCAACGAAGCGCAAAGCGGCGAAGGCGGCGGCGGCAGAGGCGACGTAGATCATCGCAATCCGCCGATCCCAGGCAAAGGCGACAGCAAGCGCGACCAGTGCCGTGACAGCCAGCAGCGTGAGGATGATATAGCGCCAGCGCGGCAAGCGCCCGTCCTGGTCGATGGCGTCGCGAAAGAGCCCGGAAACCGGCACGTCATGGGCGCGGCCCAGCGGCCAGACCGAAAAGGCGAGCGCTGTCAGCAAGCCATAGGCGATGCCGCGTGCCAGTTCGGACGGATAGATCGCCATGCTCAACGGCAGAGGCAGGAGATGGCCGAAAACCTTCAGCAGCAGCGGTGGCAATACCGATCCGACAAGCAGCCCGATAAGCGATCCCGCCAACGCCAGCATCAGCACCTCGGTCAGTGTCAGGGCGAAAACGAACCCTCCC
>JANNFV010000467.1:0-2398 GCA_031380285.1 Hyphomicrobiales bacterium
CTGGGTGCAGACGCGGCTGCAGAGCATCGTTTTCGTCCTCATGGGTGCGGCAGGTCTGCTGATGCTGGGCTTCCTCGTGGTGCTGGCACCGGCTGCCATCGCTGCCACCAATTCGGTGTTTCTCGACATCCAGAAATTCGCGATGGAGCATGACCTGGTACGGGGTGGCGCAACCTTGCCTGATTTCCAGCGCGTCGTGGCGCAGTATGACCTGATCCGCTATGGCGCGACGTCGGCCATCCTGCTGACGGGGCTGATCATGGCCCATGTCTGGCTGCCCGCGGGGCAACGGAAGCTGACATCCGTGCTGCCGGGCATCGCGGTGACGCTGGCCTTCTGGCTGGCCTCTGCCATCATCTTCGGCGCGTATCTCGCCCGGTTTTCGACCTATGCCTCGACTTATGCGGGCTTTGCCGCGCCGATGATGGCGCTGGTTTTCCTGTATTTCCTGGCCGTCATCTTCATCGCGGGCGGAGAACTGAATGCCGCCATCGCCGAGGAGCGGAGGCTTTCCGACCTCACATGATCCGGTGAAGGCTTTCGCTCGTTCATCACCCAGCAAGATGTTGCGGCCTATCTCACTGCCACAACAGTTCCACGGAGACCTTCCATGCGCCTTGATGCCATCGCCATCGGCAGAAACCCGCCGCACGACGTGAACGTGATCATCGAGGTGCAGATCGGCGGCGAGCCGGTGAAATACGAGATGGACAAGGAGGCGGGCACGCTGTTCGTCGACCGTTTCCTCTACACGCCCATGCGCTATCCCGGGAACTATGGCTTCGTGCCGCATACGCTGTCTGACGACGGCGACCCGATCGATGTGCTGGTGGCGAACACAAGGCCGATCATTCCTGGTGCCGTCATCAACGTGAAGCCCATCGGCGTGCTGCGGATGGAGGATGATGGCGGCGGCGACCAGAAGATCATCGCGGTGCCTACCGACAAGCTGACGGCGCGCTATGCCAATGTGAAGAACTACACCGACCTGCCCGAAATCACCTGGAAGCAGATCGAGCATTTCTTCCTGCACTACAAGGATCTGGAACCCGGAAAATGGGTGAAGCTTCTGGGCTGGGGCGATGCGGACGAAGCGCGGCGGCTGATCGTCGAGGCCATCGAGCGGGCGCGCACCAAGGGGAAGTGAGGCGCTGGAATGGCTCCCGCAACGGCAATGATCTGTTGACGTCGCAACAGTCGGACTCACCTCTTCCCGCCGTGCATGCCGCCTGCTAAACCCCCGAGCCTGAACCAACCTTGCACAGGCCCTCCATGTCTTCACTGAAGCCCCCCAAGAAAGTCGTCCTCGCCTATTCCGGCGGTCTCGACACCTCCGTGATCCTCAAGTGGTTGCAGACCGAGTATGGCTGCGAGGTCATCACCTTCACGGCTGATCTGGGACAGGGCGAGGAACTGGAGCCTGCGCGCAAGAAGGCGCTGCTGCTGGGCATCAAGCCGGAAAATATCTTCATCGAGGATGTGCGCGAGGAGTTCGTGCGCGACTACGTCTTCCCGATGTTCCGCATGAACGCGCTCTACGAGGGGCAGTATCTGCTGGGCACCTCGATTGCCCGCCCGCTGATCTCCAAGAAGCAGATCGAGATCGCCCGCAAGATGGGTGCCGATGCGGTGGCTCATGGTGCTACCGGCAAGGGCAACGACCAGGTGCGCTTCGAGCTGACGTACTACGCGCTCGACCCCAACATCAGGATCATCGCGCCGTGGCGCGAGTGGAACCTGACAAGCCGCACGCGCCTGATCGAATTCGCCGAGACGCACCAGATCCCCATCGCCAAGGACAAGTATGGCGAGGCCCCCTTTTCGGTGGATGCGAATCTTCTGCATTCATCGTCCGAGGGCAAGGTGCTGGAAGACCCGGCGGTGGATGCGCCGGAGATGGTCTATATGCGGACCATCAGCCCCGAGGCCGCGCCGGACAAGGCGACAGTCATCACGGTGGATTTCTAAAAGGGCGACCCCGTCGCCATCGACGGCAAGGCGATGTCGCCGGCCACGCTGCTGACGAAGCTCAACGAACTGGGCCGCGCCAACGGCATCGGCCGGCTGGACCTGGTGGAGAACCGCTTCGTCGGCATGAAGTCCCGCGGCATCTACGAGACTCCGGGCGGCACGATCCTGCATCAGGCGCACCGCGGCATCGAGAGCATCACGCTCGACCGCGAGGCGATGCACCTCAAGGAATCGCTGATGCCGCGCTACGCCGAGCTGGTCTATTACGGCTTCTGGTTCACGCCGGAGCGCGAGATGCTGCAGGCGCTGGTGGACAAGAGCCAGGAAATGGTCACCGGCCGCGTCACGCTGAAGCTCTACAAGGGCAACGTCTCGGTGGTTGGCCGCGAGAGCCCCTATTCGCTCCTGATCATAGAGCGAATAGGGG
>JANNFV010000281.1:0-1698 GCA_031380285.1 Hyphomicrobiales bacterium
CAGGAATGTTCAGGAGATGTTCCCTGACCGCAGCTTCAACACCGCCAATACAGCACTGGGTCATCTCGTACGCCTCGGAATATTGACCCCTTTGGGAAAGGGAAACCGGGATCGCCTTTTCGCGAATACCGCAGTCCTCGATCTGTTCGACACACGGCGACGGGCGAGGTGACAGTCCCTACCGCTCCACCCGCGACCACCCCTCCGGCCCCAGCCGCTCCTGCGGCTTGAAGCGGCCCTTGTAGTCCATCTTCTGCGACCCCTTCACCCAGTAGCCGAGATAGAGATAGGGCAGGCCCAGGCTCTTTGCCCGGGCGATCTGGTCGAGGATCATCAGCGTGCCCAGGGATCGGTCCTCCTCGTCTGGCTCGAAGAAGGAATAGACCATCGACAACCCGTCCGAGAGGATGTCGGTGAGCGAAACACCCACCAGCGGCCCCTGGCCCCGCCCATTCAGGGGCATATCCGGCCCTTTCTGGCGGTATTCCACCACGGCGGTCTCGACATGGCTGTCTTCCACCATCATGGCGAAATCCAGCACCGTCATGTCGGCCATGCCGCCCGCGCCGTGGCGAGCATCGAGATAGCCGCGAAACAGCGAATAATGTTCGGATGTCGGCTTGTTCACCTTCATCTCGCCCACCAGATCGGCATTCCGCTTCATCACCCGCTTCATGTTGGCGCTGGGGCGGAAGTCCTTGACCACGACCCGCACCGAGATACAGGCGCGGCAGCCCTCGCAGGCCGGGCGATAGGCGATGGTCTGGCTGCGGCGGAACCCGCCATGGGTGAGCACGTCGTTGAGTTCACGCGCCCGTCGGCCCACGAGATGGGTGAAGACCTTGCGCTCGGTCTGCCCCGCCAGATAGGGGCAGGGCGTCGGCGAGGTCAGGTAGAATTGCGGCGTATCGCGGGGGAGTTGGCTCAAGTGACGGGCCTGTACGAAGCGGCAACTGGTGGAAGGATAGCATCGTTGACGCGCCGCACAATGGTTGTGTCCGCGCAATTCACGCTATCCTGCGTTGAACGCACGCAGCACCGCATCCACGAACGACGCCCGCTGTTCGGGCAAAACCAGCCCACGGGGTTCGAAAAGATGCTGCTCCAGGAAAAACCGGGTGAGGCGAAAGGCATCCTCCATGGCTTCCGGCCCCATGTTGTCTCCGGCCTGGCCGCTCACGAAGGCTGGCAGTGGCAGCAATCTGTCGTGATAAGGCAGGCCCGCGGCGCGGCTGACAGCGCGTCCTGACTTCGGCGAGACATAGGCCAGGTCGTCCAATGTGCCTGTCACCGCGCAGGCCGAAAGGTCCAGCCCGAACCCCAGGGCGGCCAGCATCGCCACCTCGAACCGCACCACCAGAGCTGCGGCCAGTTGCGGCTGATCCAGATGGTCGAGAATGACGGTGAGGGCGGCATGCAGCCCCTCTTGCGCATAACGCTCGGGCAGGAGGCGCAACAGGCTGGCGAGATAGCCCAGCGCATAGAGCGCCGAAGCGCTGTCCATCAGGCCGCCCACCCGCAGCACATCGCCTTCCACGTTGAACTGTCCGAGCTGCTCCTCGATCCGTGCCGACCAGGTCAGGCCGACCGTGTTGCCCGCTTGCAGCACGGCGGCATTGCGCTTGCTGCGTCCGCCGCGCACAATGCCCAGGTGCCGCCCGTGCTGCGCCGTCATCACTTCCAGGATGACGCCTGTCT
>JANNFV010000323.1:0-5917 GCA_031380285.1 Hyphomicrobiales bacterium
GCCACCATCGAAGCCGCACGGGCCGGTGTAGCCGGACGCGGCTTTGCCGTGGTCGCCAGCGAGGTGAAGGTGCTCGCCACCCAGACCGGCAAGGCAACCGAGGAGATCGCCGGGCAGGTCAACCAGATCCAGTCGGCGAGCGACAGCGTCGTGCGGGCCTTCGAGACAATCTTCTCCGCCCTCAATGAGATCAATTCCGCCAGCAGCGCCATCGCGGCCTCGGTGGAGGAGCAGGGTGCGGCCACAAGCGAAATCGCCCGCAGCGCTGGTCAGGCCGCGCACGGCGCCGACGAAATGGGCCGCAATGTCATGAGTGTCGAGGAAATGGCGTCCCGTGCCGCCGATTCCGTCTCGCAACTTGAAACGGTTTCAGCCAGCTTCCGACAGGATGCGGATCAACTGGTGACCCGCATTGAAGGCTTTCTGCGCAAGGTCGCCTGATCAGCCCTCGATCTGCACCGGGCGGCTGACGATCCGCCCGTTTTCAGCCGAAAGCGCCACGCGCCCGGCCTTGAGGTCAAGCGCCTGCTGGCCGAACAGTTCAAACCGCCAGCCCTTGAGCGACGGCACATCCGCGGTGTCACTGCTGGCGATCTGCTCAAGTTCGTCCACTGTGGCGATCATCTTTGCCGCGACCTGGTGGCGTTCGGAAACGGATTGCAGCAGCACTTTCAGCAGTTGCACCACCGCATTGGCACCATTGGTGGCCGGGCGATCGCGTTCAGGCTGGGGAAACGTCGCGGGATCACGCGCCAGCACGCGGATCACGCAAGCCAGCATGTCGAGCCCGGTCTTGGAGCGTTCATAGCCTTGCGGAACCGTCCGCAGGCGACCCAGCGCCTCGACGCTGTCGGGGGCGGCCATGGCCACGTCGATTAAAGTGTCGTCCTTCAGCACGCGGGAGCGCGGCACATCGCGGGATTGCGCCTCCTGCTCGCGCCAGGCCGCCAGCTCCTTCAGCACGGCAAGGTCACGCGGCTTGCGTGCGCGGCTCTTCAGGCGCAGCCAGGCGTTCTCGGGCTTCTGCTCATAGGTCTCGACTGCGGTGAGAAAACTGATTTCCTCATTCAGCCATTGCGTCCGCCCCGTCTTTTCGAGCTTGGCCGCGAGTTTCTTGTAGACAGTGCGCAGATGGGTGACATCCGCCAGGGCATAGGCGGTCTGGGCCTCGGTCAGCGGGCGGCGCGACCAATCGGTGAAGCGCGATGACTTGTCGATCTTGGCGCTGGCCAGGCTGCCCGCGAGCTGCTCGTAGGAGACCTGGTCGCCAAACCCGCAGACCATTGCGGCAACCTGCGTATCGAACAGCGGTTGCGGCGTTGATCCCGACATTTTCCAGATGATCTCGATGTCCTGCCGCGCCGCATGGAACACCTTCAGCACTGCCTGATTGCGCATCAGGTCCAGGAACGGTTCCAGATCGATCCCGTCGGCAAGCGCGTCGATGGCGGCGGCTTCGTCATCGCTGGCGAGCTGGATGACACAAAGCTTCGGCCAGAACGTGGTTTCCCGCAGGAACTCCGTGTCGACCGTCACATAGGGCTGGCTGGACAGGCGCTCGCACAGCGCCGCAAGGTCGGCGGAAGAGGTGATCAGGCTCATTCTTTGCCTTGGGCACCGCCTGTGTTGGCGTGCCAGTAAGAGAGACGCGGATGCGATTGCCCCACGGAATTGGCGGAGAGAGTGAGATTCGAACTCACGGTGGAGTCACCCCCACGGCGGTTTTCAAGACCGCTGCCTTAAACCACTCGGCCATCTCTCCTAAGCTGGAAACCGCCATGCCTTTTGGCGTGGCGTTTGGCAAGTCTGTTCGGTTGGCGGCAGTGGATTGGGCCGGGGCAATTCAATTCTGCTCCCGTTTGATCGTCTTGTCCGGGCATGACGGCTGAACAGACCTTTGAGGAACGAGTTCATCAATCATCGCTCCTGCCCAGCTTGCGCCATATTGATCTGGAATCAGCGAAACTACGTAATCGAAACCAGACGCAAGATGGAACAGTCCGATGAAGTGCAGATTGGCGATAGCGGTTGTGGTTGGCGTGGTGACGGGTTCCGGCCTTCAGGTCGCCCAGGCGGATTTGCTCGACGGAGGTGCGTTGAAACAGCTTGTGACGGGGAGGACGATTTATCTCTCTGCGCCTCTGGGCGGTGAATTTCCGTTGAAATACCGTGCTGACGGTTCAGTCAGCGGTGATGGTGATGCGGTTGGCCTCGGCAGGTTCTTTGCCGCAAGGGAAACCGGACGCTGGTTCATGCGCGGTGACAATCTCTGCCAGGAATTCCCCACGTGGTATAGCGGCCAGCGCCTGTGCTTTTCCGTGCGCAAGCTTGGCGAAAACCGCATTCGCTGGACCCGCGACAATGGCGAAAGCGGCATCGCCCGTGTCGCTGATCGATAAGGTTTCTCGGGCCACGCCAGCCTCAGGTGACACAATCCTGCCGCAATTGAGCCGTTTCGCACTGCTCGCGCCGGTTCATTTGGCCAAATTGCCATCTTGCGGCGCATTTTAACAATGCGGTAAACGGAATTTGCGAATGTGCGGATGGCGTCATCAGATGTCGTCCAGCGCGCACAACCGGAAAACCGGGGTCGGGACGGGATTGGCATATGATCAAACGACCGGCCTCTTGTGTTGCGTACCGTCCGGTGGAATTGATGTTTGTGTCCCGCGCTAGCCGTTTCGTCGGCGTTACCAGCGTTGCGCTGCTGCTGGCGAATTGCGCGTCCGAGCCCAATCGCTCCCGTCAGGTCTCCGCCCAGAATCAGCGCGAGATTGGCGCTTTCGCCGACAAGCGCAAATATGGCTCCGCCAGCCCGCGCGTCGTTCAATACGGCGACCATGTTCCCAAGGGCGGCGGGCGCGATCACGTGGGCAAGCCCTATCAGGTGGCCGGACGGTGGTACACGCCGCGTGAAAACCCCGATTATTCCGCAACCGGCAATTCCTCCTGGTATGGCGACGCTTTCCACGGGCGCAAGACCGCCAATGGCGAGGTCTATGACAAGCATGCCTATACGGCGGCGCATCCCACGATGCCGCTGCCCAGCTACGCCCGCGTCACCAACATGACCAACAACCGCTCGATCATCGTGCGCGTCAACGATCGCGGCCCATTCCATGCCGGGCGCATCATTGACGTGTCGGAGCGCGTGGCGCACGCACTCGAGTTCAAGCATATCGGCACGGCACGGGTGAAGGTGGATTACGTGCAGCGCGCCAGCACCGCGGGCAGCGATGACCGCAAGCTGGTGTCGACCTTGCGCACCGACGGCCAGATGGCCCAGTTGCCGGGTGGTTCTTCGCCCATTCCGTCGCAACAGCCCATCATGGTCGCAAGCAATGAACCGCCACCGGGCGTGACGGCCAGCCGTCCTGCCTTTGCCGCAGTCCGCAGCCAGCCAAGCTTCGGAGCATCGCCAGTCCGGCAGCAGGTGACGGACGAGACCGAGCAGGCTGATGCGCCTGAGCCAAGCGCCAGCGCTGTGCAGGTCACGGAGACAAAGCCCGTGCGCCGCACGATGCCTTTGCCAGCGGACCGTCCTTTCGATCTGGGCAGCATTCCGGGGGCGGGAACACCGATGAACCGGGTCAACAATGGGCAAACTGTTCCGGTACGGGCGTTGTCTGCACCGCCATCAGCCGCACGCGATCGGATCGCAGCGGTGTATTTTGCCCCAGATAGCGGCTTCAAGGCTGCGTTCAACGGGCAGGATCCCATGCGGCGGCTGAAGCCTGGCGTGTTTGATGCCCAGCCGCAGCAGGCTGTCGGAAAGCGGACCAGCCAGACGCTTGTGGTTGGCCTGTTCCGCGACAAGCGCAATGCCGAACGCCTGACGCAGGCACTTGCGGGACACGGCACGCCCAGCCTGACACCCGTGGTTGTGTCGGGTGCGACGGCCTACCGCGTTACATCGACAGGTTTTGCCTCAGAGCAAGCGGCGCGATCAGCGCTTGCAGTCTCTCGCGCTGCTGGCGCTACAGACGCTGTCATCCGCTAGCTATTGCCGGGAATCGCCAACTCTCCTATGCCTCGGGCATGAAAAGCACGGGCATGAAACCTGCGGGCATGAAGCGCATCGGACTCTATGCGGGATCGTTCGATCCGCTGACCAACGGCCACCTCGCCATGCTCAAGGCGTCGTTTTTGCTGTTCGACAGCGTGATCGTTGCGATTGGCGTGCATCCCGCCAAAGCACCGCTGTTTTCCGCCGATGAGCGCAAGGCGATGATCCTGGACGTTGCCGGACCCTTGGCCGCGGAGGCAGGCGTCGACATCGACGTGCGGACCTTTGACAATCTGGTGGTGCATTTCGCCCGCGACATGGGGGCCCATGCCCTGATCCGGGGCGTCAGGGATGGAACCGACCTCGACTACGAGATGCAATTGGCCGGCATGAACGGCGCCATGGAACCCGATCTCCAGACCGTGTTCTTCCCCGCCGCACCGGCGGATCGCCACATCACCGCCACGCTCGTGCGCCAGATCGCGGCGATGGGGGGCGATGTCTCGGCTTTCGTGCCCAAGGCGGTCGCCAAGGCGCTCGTGCAGAAGTTCAAGAAATCGAAATAACCCGCTTGAAAGACCCGGAGAATCCAGACCATGAAGAAGCTGTTCCTCGCTGCTGCCTTGACGCTCGCGTCCAGCACCCTTGCCTTTGCCCAGGCCGGGCTGGACCCGCAGAACACGCTCTATCTCGATCTGAAGGATGGGCGCGTGGTGATCAAGCTCAGGCCTGATCTGGCCCCCAAGCATGTGGCGCAGGTGAAGGCGCTGACCAAGCGCGGGTTCTATGACGGCATCGTCTTCCACCGGGTGATCGACGGTTTCATGGCGCAAACAGGCGATCCCACCGGCACGGGCACAGGCGGTTCCGATCTGCCCAACATTCCGGCGGAATTCACCCCGGAGCGCTACAAGCGTGGTTCGGTCGGCATGGCGCGGTCATCCAGCCCCAACTCCGCGAACTCGCAATTCTATCTCTGCTATGACGGCTGCGGCAGCCTGACAGGGCAATACACGCTGTGGGGTGAGATCGTGTCGGGCATGGAGTTCGTCGACAAGATCAAGAAGGGCAACATCGCCAACGAAGGCAAGGTCACCGGACCGGACAAGATCGTGCGGATGCGGTTGATGGCCGACGCGAAGTAACGCGAACCATGCGCTGGCCGCTGTGGTGCCTGGCTGTTGCAGTCTGCATGGGGCCTGTATCGCCTGCCGCAAAGGCTCAAACCAAAGCGTCTGGGCCCACCCTTGAGCGGCTGAATGAGATGGGGCCTTATCTCGCTTCCTGTGTCACCCGCACCTTGGGGGGCGTGAAATTCTCGGGTCAACGCGAAGCGACGTTCAGCCTGTCGTTCCGCCGGGATGGCACGATCTTCGGCGAACCCAGACGGACCTTTTCGTTCCCTGCGGCACAGATCGAGGATCAGGCGCGGTTCCTGAGCCTCACTGAGGAGGCGATCCGGCGGTGTGCGCCTTTGCCCTTCTCAAAAGAGCTGGGGGAGGCTATTGCCGGGCGACCCTATCATTTCCGCTACATCTACAAGCCCAAGAAGGACATCTCGGCATGAGCAAGCCAGAAAACACTCTGATCCTCGAAACAACCAAGGGAAAGGTCGTGATCGAGATGCGGCCCGATCTGGCTCCCGGCCATGTCGCCCATATCAAGAAGCTCGTGGGCGAGAAGTTCTATGATGGCATCGTCTTTCACCGCGTGATCGACGGTTTCATGGCGCAGACGGGTTGTCCGCTTGGCACCGGCACCGGCGGTTCGGACTATGCCGATCTGCGCGCCGAATTCAGCGCCGAGCCGCATGTGCGCGGTGTTTGCTCGATGGCGCGTGCGCAAAACCCGCATTCCGCCAATTCGCAATTCTTCATCGTCTTCGACGACGCCCGCTTCATATATATATAT
>JANNFV010000327.1:0-8306 GCA_031380285.1 Hyphomicrobiales bacterium
CCGAAGGCTCAGCCGGTGGGGGCCGCTCGGACAGCGCCGCGCCCGTCGAAGGCCGCAGGCTTGGTCCGCGCATGGCTGACCTGAAACCACCGCTCGACCTCATCGCCCCCTTCGGCATGGGCATCGCGGCGGGTGCCGACCTGCGCCATTTCTTCAATGCCACGCGGAAGCTGGACGCCTTCCGTCATGTCGCAGGCCGGGTGCTGCGCCATCTCGCGCAAAAGCTGCGGCATGGGCGGGGACTGCACCTCGTGGCGGGCAACGCGCTGATCGCCCGGCTGCTCGCTTCCGCCGATGACAGTGGCGTGCGCATTTTGACCGGCACGCCAGCCCGCGAGATCACCCGTGACGCGGCAGGCGTCGTCACCGGAGTCGTGGCGGGTGAGGACATCCGGATTGCAGCACGGAGGGGCGTGGTGCTGGCCGCTGGCGGCTTCCCGCATGATCCCGCCCGCAAGGCCGCACTGTTTCCCCACGCGCCGACGGGCGAGGACCATTTTTCCGCCGCGCCACGCAGCAACACCGGTGATGGCCTGCGGCTTGGCGAGACGGCAGGCGGTCGCGTGCGCCGGGACTTCCCCGATGCCGGAGCCTGGGCACCCGTATCGATCGTGCCGACAGCAACGAGCGAAGCGGGGCATTTCCCGCATCTCGTGGAACGCGCCAAGCCCGGCCTCATCATGGTGCGAAGCGACGGACAGCGCTTCAGCAACGAGGCGGATTCCTATCACGACCTGATGCAGGCCCTGTTCCGGGCGACGCCTCGGGGCGCGAAACCAGAATGCTGGATGATTGCCGATCACGCCTTCCAGCGCCGCTATGGCCTGGGCCGCGCCCGCCCCCGGCCCTTCCCGCTGCGGCACTGGCTCCGCAATGGCTATCTGAAGCGGGGCCAAACCATCGCGGAACTGGCACAGGCCTGCGGCATCGATCCCGCTGGTCTTGCGGCCACCATCACCCGCGTGAACGCCGATGCGATGACGGGCCAGGACAGCGCCTTCGGGCGCGGCTCCAGCCCCTATAACCGCATCCAGGGTGAGGCCAGCCACGCACCCAACCCCTGCGTGCGGCCCATCGGCCCGGGGCCATTCTATGCGGTCAGGATCGTGCCCGGCAGCCTCGGTACCTTCGCGGGCCTCGACACCGACTGCGATGCCCGTGTGCTCGGCCAGGACGGTGCGCCCATCCCCGGCCTTTATGCTGTCGGCAACGACATGGCGAGCATCATGCGCGGTCGCTATCCCGCAGGCGGCATCACGCTGGGACCAGCCATGACCTTCGGCTACATCGCCGCGCACCATGCCGCAGGCGTGCCGCTCGACAACAACCGCATCGGGACCAACCCATGAAACGCGCCTTCTCGCTGGCCTATCTGACAGCAGCGCCCCTTTCCCCGCCCGAGGCCATCAGCCTTGCCGCTGACCTAGGCTACAGCCATGTCGGGCTGCGCCTGCTGCCTGCCGCACCGGGCGGAGACTTCTCTCCGCTGATGACGGATGCGGCGCTGCTGAGGGAAACACAGCGGCGTCTCGCAGCGACCGGTGTCGCCGTCTTCGATGTCGAGATCATCCGCATCGGACCGGACTTTCCTGTCGCGGAAACGGAGCGGTTTCTGGAAACCGCTGCGCTGCTGGGTGCCACGGCGATCCTCGTGGCGGGAGACGACCCGGATGAAGCGCGGCTCATCGCGACCTATGGCGCATTCTGCGATGCCGCGCTGCCTTATGGCCTGACCGCCAACATCGAGTTCATGCCCTGGACGAGAATTCCTGATTGCAGGACAGCCCGACGGGTGGTCGAGGCTTCCGGTCGATCCAATGCCCGCATCCTGGTGGATGCCCTGCACGCCGCTCGCTCATCGACCACGATTGCCGATCTCGCCGCCCTGCCACGTGCCATGCTGAACTACGTCCAGATCTGCGATGCGCCCGGTGAAATTCCCACCACTCTGGATGGCCTGCTCCATACCGCTCGCAAGGCTCGGTTGCTGCCCGGCACCGGCGGCATCGACCTGCGTGCGATGTTCTCGGTCATGCCCGGCGATCTTCCCGTCAGCATCGAATTGCCGAATGACGCCATGAAAGCCCAGCACGGCGTACCGGAGTGGTGTCGGCAAGCGCTCGCCACAACGCAGGCGACACTCGCGCGCTGATTTCAACCGAACGCGTGTCAGACCTTGCCGGTCATCGCCCGCTCGAACAGCATGGCGGATGCCTTCTCGTCGAGCAGAACGGGGTTGCCGCCCGCCGTCGGATCCAGCGGTGACATCTTCGCCATCCGGCCAATGTCGGGATTGTCAACGCCAAGCTCTGGCAGGGTGTGTGGCACGCCCAACTCACGGCGCAGGTCCATCACGTAATCCATGAACCCTTCGAAGCCCGGCTTGAGGCCGAGATAGGCTCCCACGCGGGTGATCTTGTCGTCGATGGCGGCGCGGTTGAAGGCCAGCACATAGGGCATGAACACCGCATTGGTCATGCCGTGATGGGTGCCGTAGAGCGACCCCACGGGATGCGACAGCGCGTGAATGGCGCCCAGTGCCTTCTGGAAAGCCGTGGCACCCATGGCCGCCGCTGACATCATGTCGCCTCGCGCCGCGAGATTGCCCGGCTCACGCGCCACGACCGGCAGGCTTTCCTTGACGAGACGCATGCCCTCCAATGCGATGCCATCGGCCAGCGGATGATAGAACGGCCCGCAATAGGCCTCCAGACAATGGGCGAAGGCATCCATGCCGGTGCCGACCGTGATCATGCGTGGCATGCCCACCGTCAGTTCCGGATCGCAGATCGTGATCTTCGGCATCATCAGGGGGTGGAAGATCACCTTCTTGGTGTGCGTCGTCTCGTCCGTGATGACGCCGGCGCGGCCCACCTCGGAGCCAGTGCCCGCCGTTGTCGGCACGGCCACGATGGGAAAGATTCCGGCGGGATCGGCGCGGGTCCACCAGTCGCCGACATCCTCGAAATCCCACATCGGCCTTGTCTGTCCCGCCATGAAGGCGATGACCTTGCCCGCATCGAGCGCCGATCCGCCGCCGAACGCGACAACGCCGTCATGCTTGCCAGCGCGCAGGACCTTGATGCCCGCCTCGACATTGGCGGCGACCGGGTTGGGCTTCACATCGCTGAAGACGGCGCAGGGCAGGCCCGCCGCATCCAGCGCGGCCTTGGCAGCGGCCACCATCGGCATTGCGGCCAGCACGGGGTCCGTCACCAGCAGCGGGCGTTTGATGCCGGATTTTTGCACGGCATCGGCGAGTTCCGAAATGCGCCCCGCGCCGAAGCGGATGGCGGTCGGATAGTTCCAGTTTCCACGGTAGTGCATCGGGATCAGGCTTTCTTGAGGTGGTAGCTTTTGGGTCGTGTCAGGCTTTCATAACCGAGCGAAGAGAGGGATGCCCCGCGCCCGGTATTCTTGACGCCGGTCCAGGCCAGGCCCGGATCGAGATAATCGCAGCGGTTCATGAAGACCGTGCCTGTCTCGAGTTGGTCGCCCAACGCTGCTGCCACCGCCTCGTCCGCCGTGAAGATGGCGGCGCTCAGGCCATAGGGACTGTCATTCATCAGGCGCACGGCCTCGGCATCGTCCTTGACAGGCATGATGCCCACGACGGGGCCGAAGGTCTCCTCGCTCATGACCAGCATGGAGTGGTCGACGCCTGTCAGGATCTGTGGCGCGAGATAGGGCGTGCCGTCCTTCGCGCCGGGGAAGCTGGCGGGATCGAGATGCGCTTTTGCACCTTTCGACACCGCTTCTGCAATGTGCGTGCGCACCACATCCGCCAGCCGCAACTGGGCCATCGGCCCCAGCGTCGTGGCTTCGTCCAAGGGCGACCCCACGACATAATGCGCCGCAAGCGCCACGGCCTCAGCCACGAAGCGCTCGTAGAGGCTGGCATGCACATAGATGCGCTCGATGCCGCAACAGCACTGGCCGGAGTTGAACATCGCGCCGTCCACCAGCGTCTCGACAGCAGCGCCGATATCGGCATCGGCCCGGACATAGGCCGGGTCCTTGCCGCCCAGTTCCAGCCCCAGCGTGGTGAAGGTGCCTGCCGCCGCCCGTTCCACAGCGCGGCCCGCCGCGACCGAGCCAGTGAAGCTGACATGGTTGATCTCGCCAGAGCCGATCAGCGCCAGAGTCTCGCCATGGCCGAGCACCAGCGTCTGGAACAGGCCCTTCGGCAGTCCGGCCCGGTCCATGGCCATCTGGAAGCGCTCGCCCACCAGCAGGGTCTGCGCGGCGTGCTTGAGCAGCACCGCATTGCCTGCCATCAAGGCGGGAATCACGGAATTGACCGCCGTGAGATAGGGATAGTTCCAAGGCGCAATGGTCAGCACGATGCCGACAGGATCACGCCTGATATAGCGCGTGAACCCGTCGCGGGCTTCCGGCACGACAGGCGCCAGCGCCTTGTCCGCGATGGCGATCATGTGTCGTGCGCGCTCCTCGAAGCCCTTGAGCTCGCCTGCGGCATAGCGGATGGGGCGGCCCATCTGCCACGACAGTTCCGGGCCGATCTCGTCCTTCATGGCAAGCATGGTATCGACGGCGGCGGAGAGGATGCGTGCGCGTTCGGCGACAGGCACCTGACGCCAGTCGCGCTGCGCCTTGCGTGCAGCGTCGAGTGCAACCGCGATGGCGGCGGGTGAAGCGACGGGGCGACGGGCAAAGACACGCCCGTCCACGGGTGAAACGCAGAGAATGTCCGTCATGATCTCAATACCGCTCGAAGCCGCGCATCAGTTCCCAGTCCGTGACGCGGCGGTCATATTCCGCCTGCTCCCATTGGCCGGTATGGACGTAGTGATCAACCACACCGCTGCCCAGCGCCTGTCTGAGCATGGCCGATTTTTCAAGCGCCGTGAGCGAATCGCGCAGGGTCTTGGGCACTTCCGGCAGCTTCTTGCCGGCATAGGCATCACCCTTAAAGGGCGCGGCCAGCACGAGTTTTTCCTCGATCCCGGCGATGCCAGCGGCCAGCAGCGCGGCGAAGGCGAGATAGGGGTTGAGGTCGGCACCACCCACGCGGCATTCGATGCGGATGGCTTTCGTTCCCTCGCCGCAGAGGCGAAAGCCCGCCGTGCGGTTGTCGCGGCTCCACACCGCCTTGGTTGGCGCGAAGGTGCCTGCCTGGAAGCGCTTGTAGGAGTTGATATAGGGAGCCAGGAAATACGTCATGTCGCGTGCATATTTCAGCTGCCCCGCCACGAAGCTGCGCATCATGGGCGACATGCCGTATTCCGCCTTCGGGTCCAGGAACAGCGGCGTCTTGCCCGCCTTGTCCCAGAGCGAGGCGTGGATGTGGGCGCTTGAACCCGCGAGGTCATAGCGCCATTTCGACATGAAGGTGACGGCCTTGCCCTTGGCCCAGGCGATCTCCTTGATGCCGTTCTTCAGCACCACGTGACGGTCCGCCATCTCCAGCGCATCGGCGTAGCGCACATTGATCTCTTCCTGTCCCGGCCCCCACTCGCCCTTGGAATTTTCGACCGGGATGCCTGCACCTGCGAGGCCGAGGCGCACGGCACGCATCACGTCCTCTTCCTTGGTGGTCTGGAGGATGTTGTAATCCTGGATGTAGCTGCCGCTGGTCTTCGGCTCATGGTAGCGCTTGGCGCGGATCGCCTCGAAGCTCTCGTCGAAGAGATAGAACTCCAGTTCCGACGCGAGATAGGCGCGCATCCCCATGGCATCGAGCCGGGCGACCTGTGCCTTCAGCATGCCGCGCGGCGAATGCGGCAGATCGTGGTGATGGTGATCCTGCACGTCGCACAGCACGATGGCCGTGGCGGGCAGCCAGGGCAGGCGGCGGATCGTCGACAGGTCCGGCTTCATGACGAAATCGCCATAGCCCTTCTGCCAACTCGCGGCAGCGTAACCCGGCACAGGCTCCATGTCGATGTCATTGGCGAGGAGATAATCGCAGGCATGGGTCTCGGCATGGCCGCCATCAATGAAGAACGGCGCGTGGAAACGCTTGCCGATGAGGCGGCCCTGCATGTCGGTGAAGCAGACCAGCACGGTGTCGACCTCGCCCGATGCCACCGCCGCTTTCAGCGCGTCAAAGCCCAGCGTTCCCGACATGCAAATCTCTCCACACAAACAAGCCCGCAAACCTGACGGGCTTGTCCGGGGAAAGCAACCCCGGGAGACGCAGCAAGACGAGGAATCTCACTCCCACCTTGAGCTTGTCGAAGGGTCAAGACCACCACGCGGTGCCAGTCAAAGCCCTTGATCCTTCGACAGGCTCAGGATGAGCGCTTTGGGGATATGTCGGGAAAAGAAGCAGCGGCGCGGATGTTTTTTGAGCCGACATTGCATTTTCCGCCTCGACGCGCCTCGCCAAATCCGTCACCTGTGCAGACAGCGCTTGTGCCACTGATTTGTCCGGATATCCGCCATTTCCGTCACCGTCTTCTTCGCCGTTCTCGCCGCCGCTGCCTTGCATGCCGGGTGGAACGCGATCCTCAAGATCAAGCTTGAGCCCTTTCTGGCGATGGTGCTGATCAATTTCTGCGCCTCGATCATCACCCTGCCTCTGCTGTTCTACACCGGCCTGCCGCGCGCCGAGTCCTGGCCCTGGCTGATCGCCTCGGTGCTGATCCATGTCGGCTATTATTTCGCACTGACGGAGGCCTATCGCCGGGCTGACATGAGCCAGGTCTATCCCATCGCGCGCGGCTCTGCGCCGCTGCTGACGGCTGTCACGGGCATCTTCTTCGTGGGGGAGAATGTGTCCCTGCAGGGATTTGCCGGGATCGCGATCCTGGGTTTCGGAATTTTCGTGATGTCGATGAAATCCGCCAAGGACGCGGCGCATATGGACCGCAAGGCGCTGGGGTTTGCGGGCCTCACCGCCATCACCATCTGCGCCTACACGCTCAGCGATGGCACGGGTGCCAGGGTTTCAGGCGACGCTCTGGCCTATATCGCCGCCCTGTTCGTGGCGGATGGGCTGTTCTTCACCGCGCTGGCCTGGTGGATGCGCGGCACGGCGGGCTTGCGACCGATCACGAGCTTCTGGGGACCGGGCATGGCGGGCGGCGCGATGTCCGCCGGGGCCTACGGCATCGCGATCTGGGCGATGACGGTGGCACCGATCCCGCTGGTGGCCGCTGTGCGCGAGACAAGCGTGCTGTTTGGTGCCGCGATTGCCGTGCTGATCCTGAAGGAACCGCTGCGCACCAACCGCATCGTCGCAGCTGTCTTCATCGTCGCCGGACTGGTGCTGATCCGGCTGCAGTGAGCCTCAACGCTTGCGCCAGCGCTGCAGGCGGTCAAAGACCAGCCTGTCCAGTGCGACATGCAGCGCCTTCACAGCCATGGCGGTCAGCACGATGCAGCTTGCCATCGCGGCAGCAGCGGCCATCGTTCCCGCTTCATCCATGTGCACGATGGCAATGGCCGCAACCTTGGTGCCGGGACCATAGAGGAAGATGATGGCCGACACTGTCGTCAGCGCATTGACGAACATATAGACCGCGATGTCGAGGATCGCAGGCATACAAATTGGCGCAGTGACACGGCGGAAGGTCGTCCAGAACGGCACCTTGAGCGAGGCCGAGACGGATTCGAACTCCTGATCGATCTGCTTCAGCGCGGTTGTCGCGGTGATATGGGCGACCGTATAGAAATGCGCGATGGTGTTGACGGCCAGCAGCGTGAGCGTGCCGTAGAAGATGCCCAGCGGGTTCGACGGCGCATTGATGAAGAAGACATAGCCGAGGCCCAGCACCAGGCCGGGCACGGCCATTGGCAGCATGGCGAGGAACGGCACGATCTGCCGCAGCACCGCGTGCCCCTTGGTCTTTTCCACGAGATAGGCCACCACGAACACCACCGCTGTGCCGATCACGGCCACCATGGCTGCCAGCTTGAGCGAGGTGAAATAGGGATCCCAGCCACCGGGATCGAAATTGGCGAAGTCGTAGTTGGCCGTCGTCAGCGCCAGATTGTAGGGCCAGTAGGTGATGAACGACGCCCACACGGCCACCCCCAGCATGGCGGCGAGGGCCGCCGCGATCACCAGGCAGAACGCCAGCAGGCCCGTATCACGCAGGGCGTGCGGCTTGGGCTGGTAGGGCACGGCCCGGGCCGACAGCAGCGCCACCTGCCGCTTCTGCACCTGGCGGTCGACAAAGAAGGCCAGCACGGCGGGCATCAGCAGGATCAGGCCCACGACCGCACCCATTTCGAAATTCTGTTGCCCCACGATCTGCTTGTAGGCATCGGTTGCCAGCACGTTGAACTGGCCACCAATCACCTTGGGGATACCGAAATCGGTAATGACGAGGGTGAAC
>JANNFV010000344.1:0-5321 GCA_031380285.1 Hyphomicrobiales bacterium
CCGGCAATCAACGGCAACAGGCTGGCGTAGATCGCCGTGCGGATGCTGGAGGCGATGATACTGACGGCGCTGCCATAGATCAGCAGGGCAACCAGCAGATAGATTCGCAGGAAATCGCTTTCCGAAAGCACGGTGACCACGACAATGGACGACCAGACGAAACTCTCGAACGCTTCGATGGCAATGAAGCGCTTCTGCCAATCTTGCGTGCTGTCATCGCCTGGATGGCTGAGGAAACGCTGCGAAACCAGAACGCCCAGGACCATGGCGCTGATGGAGATCGCTGTCCAGACGATGGCGATCATGGGTGGTACCCAGACGATCAGGCCGGTGGCAATCAGGGCGGTATAGATCGCCAGCATGATGCAGGACGTGCTCTTGCCCTGGGCAAACAGGCGCAGGGTCTCGAATTCGAAAGCGAGGTCCAGCCCCGACGTCGATGTGAGCTTCTCGCGGGCCGATTGAATCGTGCTTTTCCGGCCGACCCGGTCGCGGACGCGGCGGTCTTCCGAAGCCTTTCGGCGATCCACAAGATCGGCAGTCAATTGGGTCATGGACGGATACGCAGCCCTCAGTCGCGACCGAAACGCAGCCGCGCATGCCTGAGAGTGACACCAGATCGTTAAAGTGATCCTGACAAGCCGAGAGAATCTGTTGGGTAATATGGATTTTTTTTGTCCATCGGCAGTCAGCAGGTCCAAGACAGGCGCGGGAGCGGCAACGATTCGCAACAGGAGCTGTGATGCAGGCGCGTCGGCGCGGCAGAATTCTGGGGTCGCTGGCGATACTCGCCGCCGCGATAAGCTTGCTCTATGCGCTGAAGGGCGCCCCCCAGCGTGACAGCACCGGCGCGGCGGAAGCCATCGACGGCGACAGCCTGCGCCTCAATGGCGAGGAAATGCGCCTCAAGGGGATCGACGCACCCGAACTTTTCCAGGTCTGCACGGTTTCCGGGAGAGAGACGCCTTGCGGGCGCGAGGCACGTGCCGCCCTGCGCAAGCTGGTTGCCAGCGGCCTGACGACCTGCGTGGGCGGTGAGCGGGACCGTTACGGTCGCCTGCTCGTTTCGTGCCGGGTCAGAGGCATCGATATCAATGCGGCCATGGTGCGCGATGGGCAGGCCGTGGCGTTTGGTGGCTACGAGCGCGAGGAGGCCGAAGCGAAAGCTGCCTATCGTGGGCTGTGGGCAGGTGAATTCGAGCGTCCGCGCGACTGGCGCGCCCGTCATCCGCGTGGCAGCGGCGTCGAATAAACAACTTTAAGATGCAATGATCGAAAATCGGCAACGGTTTTTTTATGGTTTTCTCACCATTGTGATCAGGTTCCCGTTTTCCATAGGTCCGTCACCGCCGTGCTGCCTGCCCGTATCCTTCGCCCCATCCTTCTCTGGCTCTTCCGGCGGCCTGCGGAAATCCATGCGCGCGACCTGCGCGTCTACACCAACCTGATCGACCATCTCTATTCCGATGTCGGCTCGGTCATCGGCGGTGTGATCGGCATCATGGCATTGGCCTGGTTCTGCCATGTCGCCGATCCGGACAATGGATTTTTCTCCATGATGATGGTGATGGGCATGGTGGGAAGCGCCCGCGCCGCCATGATCTGGCATTACAACAAGCACTACCGGGGGATGCAGAAGACCTATCGGCGAGCCCGGCTCTGGGAACTCTACTACACTGCCGGCGCCTTGACGTTTGCCGGATTGCTCGGTGGATTCGCCATCATGGTCTTCGCCGATCCGCAAACGGATACGCTGCGGATGATCACGATTGCCGCCGTCGTCGGCTATGCCGGTGGTATTGCAGGACGCAATGCGGGCCGTCCCGTGGTTGCACTGGGTCAGGTTGCGGCGTCCTGCATGCCGCCCACCTTCTACATGTTCGCTCATCCCACGGGGACGAATTTTGGCCTGGCCATCCTGCTGTTGATCTACATGGCGACGCTCGCCAAGATTGTGCGCAGCCTGAACGACATCGTGTCCCGCGCCTTCAGGACAGAGCGCGATGTCGGCGAGGTCAACAACCGGCTCGACAATGCCATCACCCACATGATGAGCGGTTTGTGCATGATCGACGGGGAAGGCAAGATCAGCATCCTGAACCAGCGCTTCCGGATGCTGCTGGAATTGCCTGACAGCCGTTTTGACCGTCTGCACGAGATCCTGCTCTCGGCACTGGCGCGCGGGACGTTGCACCACGCCGAAATCGGTCAAATCCAGGCCGCCTTGCGTGGCGAGGGTGATCTCGTCCTGAAATTCATGACGGACAAGGGGCAGGTTCTGCTGCTCAAGGTGGGTATCGCGCCTTCCGGCGATCAGATCCTGACGATCGACGATGTCACGGAACAAACGCGGGCTGCGGCGGACGTCGAGCGCATGGCGAAATTCGATGGGCTGACGGGGCTTGCCAACCGCGCCACGATTCTGGCTGCACTCAGCGCGCAACAGTCACCGGCGTTCACGCATGGGAAGCATGCCGAGCAAGGGCCCGGCCTGCTCCTGCTTGATCTCGACAAGTTCAAGCAGATCAATGACTCGCTGGGCCATGATGTTGGTGACCGGTTGCTGGTGAAGGTCGCTGAACGCCTGCGTTCGCTGGCGCCACCCGCTGCCTGCATCGGCCGTTTGGGTGGGGATGAGTTCGTGATCGTGCTGCCCGGTGTGGGGCGCAAGGAATGCCTGGCGCTGGCAGGTCGCATCGTCAAGTCCATCGCCAAGCCGATCCGTGTCGGAGGGCATCAGTGCCACACCACCGTGTCCATCGGTGTCGCCTGCGGTCCCGAGCACGGCGACAACCCTGCCGAACTGATGAAGGCAGCGGATATTGCGCTTTATGCCCAGAAGGGGAAGGGCCGTAACGGCTTCGACCTGTTCGACGCCGAGATGGCCCAGCAACTCGCCAAGCGGCGGCAGCTTGAGCGCGACCTGGCGCATGCCATCAAGAACGATGGCGTGCATCTCGCGTTCCAGCCCATCGTGGCGGCCGATGACAGGCGGGTGCTGGCCTTCGAGGCCCTAGCCCGCTGGAATCACCCCGAGTTTGGCACCATTGGGCCCGATGTGTTCATTCCGATTGCCGAGAGCACGGGCATGATCGAAGACCTGAGCCGCCATGTCTTGATGGCAGCCTGCCGGGAAGCCATGAACTGGCCGGACCATATCAAGGTGAGCGTCAATGTCTCGCCCCTGCAGTTCAAGAATCAGGACGTGCTGTTCACCGACATCTGGCTGGCGCTGTCCGCCAGCGGCCTGCCCGCCCGCAGGCTTGATCTTGAGGTGACGGAGTCCGTCCTGATCGACGATGCCCAAGGCATGCTGCTGTTGATCGAGGCATTCCGTGCCATGGACATCTCGGTCAGCCTGGATGATTTCGGCACCGGCTATTCGTCGCTCGCCTATGTCCAGAACTACAAGTTCGACAAGATCAAGCTGGACAAGGCCTTTGCCCGCTCCATTGAAACCGATCGCACTTCGCGCGCCACCATCGCGGCGCTGGCCAACATCGCCCAGGCCACCGGCAGCAAACTGCTGCTGGAGGGCGTGGAGACCGAAGCGCAGGCCCGCATCGCGGCTGCCCATGGCGTAGGTGAAATGCAGGGATTCCTGTTCAGCAAGCCCGTTCCCGCCTCAGAAATCCTCAGTAAAATTTTAGGTAAATTTAACGAAAAACGCGTGGCTTAACCTTGTTTGGGTATTTTCCCTTTACGATTCATTAAGAAACTGGCCTTTTCTCGTTTAAACCGTTAAGGTGACATTAACGAGTTGAGGTGCGGTTGATGGCTTCCAGCAGGTTTCCTTTCCCCAGTAATTTTCCATCACAGCACGTGCGTCTTGAGTATGATGATGAGCGTCGCACCGTCACGCTCGTGCTGTGCCCAACGCCGCGTCCCTGCGTCACCCGCGAGGTGCTCGATGGCCTTCACCAGGGGTCGTTGTGGATCCGGGAACTGAACCAGCGCTCGCCTGATTCCGTGCGCCACATGATACTTGCCAGCGACACGCGTGGCACCTTCTCGCTGGGTGGCGACCTCGATTTCTTCGTCTCCTGCATCGCCAGTAGCGACCGTGATCTGCTCCAGACCTACGCGCTGGACTGCGTGCGCATCGGGCATGTCTTCCACACCGGTTTCGAGGGCACCATCGCCACCACCTCCGTGGTGTCCGGCCTGGCCTTGGGCGGCGGGCTGGAAGGTGCTGCCTGCTGCCAGACGATCATCGCCGAGCGGGGAAGCACGCTGCAACTGCCGGAAATCAAGTTCGGCATGTTCCCCGGCATGGGCGCGATCAGCTATCTCAGCCGCCGGGCTCCCGGTGCGCATGTGCGCCGCATGGTCGAGACAGGCGAAGCCATCGACCTCCAGGAAGCCTATGATGTGCGCATGATCGACGAGTTGACGCCGCTTGGGCTGGGCCTCGCGACGGCGCACCGCGTGAATGCCGGGCTGTCGCAAGGGTTCCATGGCCGCATGGCGACACGCTACGCACTGGCGCTGGCGCATGGGCCGTCGCTGATTGAACTGGAAACCATCGCCAGGACCTGGGTGGATGTGGCGTTCAAGATCGACCTCAGGGACATGAAGCTGATGAACCGGCTTGCCAACCAGCAGTTGCGGCTGGGTTCCAGCCCGGTGCGGCCGGTGGTCGAGCCAGAAATCAGCGTGCCTGGCGGCGTGTTCGCCTTCGCGGCTCCCCTGCGCTGATTGGCAGCGCTGCCATCGGATTTATTCCTGCCAGAATGCGCCGGGGCTGCCTTGAAGTCGCCCCCGTAACGCGTCACTTTCCTCCTGCCACCGCCCGTCGGGCGAAGCCGAGGAGAGATCGACCATGCTGCACCAGATGATGGCTTCGCTTGCCGCGACCGATGGCAAGGCCCTTCTGCCGTCCAGGCGTGGGTTCATCCTCGGCGCAGCGGCTGTTTCGGGCGCATTGGTCGTCGGTTTCCGTCCCGCCAGAGGTGCGGCACAGACACCATCCGCGCGGGCACTCACGGGCTACATCACGATTGCCGCTGACAGCACCGTGACGATCCGCGCGGCCCATATGGATATGGGGCAGGGCATTTATCACGGCATCGCCACGCTGGTGAACGAGGAACTGCGGGCCGACTGGTCGCAGATTCAGGTCACGGGCGGTGCGGGCAATCCCAAACTTTTCGGCAATGTGATGTGGGGTGGGGCGATCCAGGGCACCGGTGGCTCGACCGGCCTGGCGTCATCCTTCGACCGCTATCGGCAGGCAGGTGCTGCGGCGCGCATAATGCTGGTGCAGGCCGCCGCACGCGACTGGGGCGTGGCCGCACAGGAGATCAGCGTCGAGCGCGGCG
>JANNFV010000472.1:0-4063 GCA_031380285.1 Hyphomicrobiales bacterium
CGACGAAGGCGTGCCCATCGCGGGCCTCGCCCTGCAGGGCAAAGAAGAGATCACCCACGGCCAGCGTGCGCGTATCGATCGACATGCCGGAGATAGCGGCGGGTGGCACGCCGACAAACCTCGCACCAAGGCCAGCCATCACATCCTGATGGCTCCAGAGCATCGTCATCCCGTCACCTGTCCGCCTGCTTTCACGATGGCCGCCCGAGCCACCGCATGATCCGAGAACGGCAGGACGTCCTTGCCGACGATCTGGCCTTCTTCATGGCCCTTGCCGGCGATCACCAGCACGTCGCCCGCCTTCAAGAGTGCGACGGCTGTCTCGATCGCCTGAGCGCGGTCACCGATCTCGCGGGCACCGGGGGCTGCCGCCAGGATCGCCTTGCGGATCAGCGCGGGTTGTTCCGTGCGAGGGTTGTCATCAGTCACGATGGTGATGTCGGCTCGATCTGTGGAAATCCTGCCCATCATGGGCCGCTTGCCGGGGTCGCGATCACCGCCGCAGCCAAAGACATTGATCAGGCGTCCGCTGGCATAGGGCTTCAGCATGTCGAGCACAGTGGCCAGTGCCGCCGGCTTGTGGGCGTAGTCGACAAGCACGGGAGCCGTGTTGACCTCGCCCACCTTTTCCAGCCGTCCGGGAACACCCTGCAGCGTCGCCAGCGCTGCCATGATTCGATCCTCGTCCGATCCGGTGGCCATGCAGAGCGCGGCGGCGACAAGCGCATTGGAGGCCTGGAAATCACCGATCAGGGGCAGATGCACATCATGGCGTCGCCCATGCACGCGCACCGTCAAGTCCTGTCCATGTGCGGCCCGCACGGCACGGGTGATGGCGATATCGGACTGGCGCCGACCGACCAGCACCAGCCTCAGGCCCGCCGCCTTTGCAACGGCAACGGCCTTGTTCTTCCACGGTGCTCCACCAGCAATCACCGCAGTTGAGCCGCGCGGTGCGAGGCGCGTGAACAGCTCCATCTTGGCCTCGAAATAGGCCTGCATATCGGGGTGATAATCCAGATGATCCCGCGAGAGATTGAGGAACCCCGTTGCCTTCAGGCGCGCGCCGTCAAGACGGCGCTGATCGAGACCATGGGAGGAGGCTTCCATGGCGAGATGCGTGACGCCATCATCCGCGAGCAGTTGCAGGGTCTGGTGCAGTTCGACAGGATCGGGTGTCGTCAGCGAGCCATACTTGGCCGTTTTGTGCGTGACATAGCCGATGGTGCCGAGGCTGGCACCGGGCACATCCAGCGCATGCCAGAGCTGGCGGGTGAAGACGCTGACCGATGTCTTGCCGCTGGTGCCGGTGATCGCCACGATGGTAGCGGGCTGTCGCGGATAGAGCCGGGCGGCGGCGGCAGACAGCGCGGCCCGCGTGCCGCCTGTTGCAGCCTTCGCGACCAGCACGGGAATGCCGGGATCGATGTCTGGACTGCGGTCAGCGACGATGGCCACGGCACCGGCCTGCGCCGCCTGGCGGGCAAAGGACAGGCCATCCGCCTTGGCACCGGGCATGGCGAAAAAAACCGTGCCGGGCGCGACCTTCCGGCTGTCCGCCGTCAGCGCGGTCACCACCTTCGCACCCAGTTGATCGCTGACCCTGTCACTCAACCCTGCGGGATCAAGCACATCGCCGAGTTTCACCGCATGCCCCATGGATTGAGGCGTGACATCACGGGGAATGGCTTGTCGGGATTCTCGAACCGCGGTGTCATGTCCAGCATGGGCGCGATCCGCTCGATGATGAAGCCGGAGGTTGGCGCGGCGTTCCAGCCGGAGGTCCGCTGGCCCTTGGTCTCGGCCACGGCTTCCGGCTCATCCAGCATGGTGAGCAGGAGATAGCGCGGCTTGTCCGCTGGCATCACGGCCATGAACGAGGTCAGCACCTTTTCCTTGGAATAGCGCCCCTTGACGACCTTCTCCGAAGTGCCTGTCTTGCCACCCACATAGTAACCCGGAATGTTGGCACGCGCGGCACTGCCCTTCTCGGCATTGAGGCGCATGACATAGCGCATCGCCTCGGAGGTCTCCGGCTTGATCACGCGCTTGGCAACCAGGCGTGCCTCTTCCGCGTTGCGCTTGATGTAGGTGGGAGGCACCAGAAGGCCGCCATTGACCAGTGCAGCGGTTGCGGTGAGTGCCTGCAGGGGAGCCACCGCGAGGCCATGGCCAAAGGAAATGGTCATGGTGTTCAATTCGCCCCAGTTCTTGGGCACGATGGGCATCGAGCTTTCGGGCAGTTCCGTCATCATGCGGTCGAGCTGGCCCATCTTGCGCAGGAAGGCCTTGTGACCCTCCACACCGACGCCCAAGGCCATGCGCGCCGTGCCGATGTTCGAGGAATAGACGAACACTTCAGGCACGGTCAGCACCCTGCCCTTGCCGTGGAAATCGCCGATCTTGAACTTGCCGTAGCGCAGCGGCTGGCGGGCATCGAAGGAGGAGTTGACGGTGTACTTGCCGGAATCGAGCGCCATCGCCGTGGTCAACGCCTTGAAGGTGGAGCCCATCTCGAACACGCCGACCTGCAAGCGGTTGATGTTCTTCTCGTTCTGGGCAAGCGCGGGCTGGTTGGGATCGTAGTCGGGCAAGGAGACATGTGCGATGATCTCGCCCGTGTTGACATCCATCAGCGCCGCCGCACCTGCCTTGGCCTTGTAGCGGTTGACCGCCTTCAGCATCTCGTCGCGCATGGCGTGGGTGACGCGCAGGTCGATGGAAAGCTGCACCGGGCGCAAGTCCTGCGCCTCGGCGGCAAAGCCCGCGCCCTTTAGATCGTTCAAGCCTTGCGAGTCGATCCATTTCTCGATGCCCGCAATGCCGACATTGTCGATATCGGCGTAGCCCAGCACGTGAGCCGCGACATTGCCGTTGGGATAGACCCGCTTGTTCTCGGGGATGGCCCCGATGCCGGGAATGCCGAGGCGATGCACCTGCGCCCATTGCGCGGGCGTGACCTCGCGCTTGATCCAGGCGAATTTCGTCTTGGCGTTGCCGCGCCGGGGCGAAAGCTTGTCGCGCAGCTCGCGGCCCGTCATGTCGGGAAAGACGGCGTTGATCAGTTCCGCCGCTTCGTCGCGGTCAACGATCTTGTGCGGTTCGGCGAAAATGGACACAGTGCGGATATCGGCCGCCATCATCTCGCCGTTGCGGTCCATGATGTCAGGGCGCGCAATGGAAATCGCGCTGCGGGTTGTGGAGCGCACCGTTTCCTGCTCTTCGGGCCGCAGGCCGAGCTGCAGAAGCCGCCCGCCGATCACGCCGTAGATGCCGACGAAGGCGACAGCCATCAGGCCGAGACGCGCCGAACTCTTGTCGAGGCGGGTGCGGAACATGTCGCGGACAATCGCCTTGATCCGCGCTGTTCTGGGCTGGGGAGCGACACTCCGGTCAGCACTCACCTGCTGCCGCGCGGGCTCGTGCACAACAGGCATCTCCAGCGGCATCGCCTGCTGGCTGGCGTCCCTTAACTTGTCTTGCAACTTGTCCGGCATCTTGGGCATGAAGGGCTCGCTGCTCAACCACCGGGTTTCGGGGCTGGTTTCTGGTTGGCCTTCGGGGCCACGGGCGCGGATGGCACGGAACCGGTCAGCAGATGGTCCAGTTTCGAGCCCAGGAGATCCTGGTTCTGCGGTTTGACCGGCAAATCCGCCGCCTTGATGATCTGGGTCGCCTGCAACGCCTGAAGCTGAAGATGACGATCTGCCAGCAATTGCAGGCGGGCAGGCTTGTTGATGTGCTGCCATTCGGCCCGCAAGGTGGCGATGCTGTCGCGCTCGCGGTCCAGGCGCTTCTCCAGCTTCTTGACCTGCTCGGCATAATAGATCGTGTCGTATTTGATCGTGTAGGCCCAGGCTGCGGTGCTGAGAAGTCCGAGGATCGCCAGGAGGTTGAGGAGCCGAAGCATCAGTGTCTCTCCGTGGATGTCTTGGCCCGGACCGCAGATTTGCGGTCTGTCGCAGATTTGCGCCCCACCGCAGCCCGCGCTGGCAAGGCCGCCTGCGCCATGTTTTGGTGATCGAGCGAACTCGACGGCGGTGCCGTCCGCGTCGCTGCGCGC
>JANNFV010000359.1:0-1588 GCA_031380285.1 Hyphomicrobiales bacterium
CAGCGCGGCCACGCCTGCTGAAACCATGACCAGGGTGAAGTAGAAGAAGCTGGTCGGGGTGGTGAGCATTTGCGGCACGGCGATGCCGGTGAAGCCATCATCGCCGCCGGTGACCGCCTTCCACTTGAAGGCGACGCCCCACACCAGCATCGCGAACGCCAGCGTCAGCATGGCGAAGTAGATCTGCGTCAGGCGGACGCAGAAATAGCCGATCACGGCAGCGACGGCGCCGGACAGGACCACGGCCGCCGGCAGGGCCAGCGCCAGCGGCCACTTCCACGTCGTCAACAGGATGGCGCAGGCGTAGCCGCCGATCGCGAAATAGGCGGCGTGGCCGAACGAGACGTTGCCGGTGTAGCCGATCAGCACGTTGAGGCTGAGCGCGAACAGGCAGTAGATCAGCACCTGGGTAGCGAGATCGACGGCGTAGCGGCTGCCCGCCAGTGGCAGCAGGGCGAGCAGCAGCAGGACGATGGCGCCGGCGATGGCGAGGTTGCGGGGGGCCATGTCAGCGGCTCAGTTCGGGGCGGCCGAGCAGGCCCCAGGGCCTGACCAGCAACACCACCAGCATCAACAGATAGGGCAGCACGTCCTGCCAGTTGGGCACGAAGACGGTGCCGAACTGGACCACGAAACCGAACGCAAGCGCGCCGAGGAAACTGCCCCACATGTGGCCCAGGCCTCCGATGATGACGATGATGAAACACTCGTTGATGATGGTGGCGTCCATGCCCGGCACCAGGGCGATGCGGGGTGCCGCGAGCGCGCCGCCGATCCCCGCCAGCGCCGAGCCGATCACGAACACCATCGCGTAGACCGCCGGCACGTTGACGCCCAGCGCCGCCAGCATCTCGCGGTCCTGGGTGGCCGCGCGCACGATGCGGCCCCAGCGCGTGCGGTCGACCGCCAGCCACATGGCGATCGCCAGCACCGGTCCCAGCAGGCACAGGAACACGAGGTATTGCGGCACGATCACCGCGCCGAAGCGGGCGGCGCCGCGCAAGGCGGGCGGATAGCCGACCGAATACTGGTCGGTGCCCCAGATCATCTTCGCCGCGTCGCTCATCAGCAACACGATGGCGAAGGTGAAGAGGAGCTGCATCAGGTGCTCCTTGTCGTAGAGCCTGCGCAGCAGGAAGCGCTCGATGAACAGCGCGATGACGGCGAGGCCGAGACCCGAGGCGATCACCCCGACCGCGAAGGGCATGCCCCAGCTCTTGGTCACCGTGAACACGATGTAGGCGCCGAACATGTAGAACATGCCGTGGGCGAAATTGATCACACGCAGGACGCCGAAGATAAGGTTCAGGCCGGCGGCGATGATGAACATGTTCATCGCCAGACCGAAACCATAGAAGGCGTTCAGCAGGAATGTGGAAAAACTCATGGGCGGACCCGCGTGGTCGGAGAATGCGCTGTCGCGAGGGCGAGGACACGCGAGCCCGCGCCGCGAGTGGCGGCGCGGGTGGTCGCGGGTCGGCGTCTCACATCTTCGGGACGATGAACTCGACCGGATCCATCACGCGGTAGGCAACGCCGGGCTTCTTCACCATCGGCCCCCAGAATTGCCCGGTGTTGGACTGGTGGG
>JANNFV010000440.1:0-3394 GCA_031380285.1 Hyphomicrobiales bacterium
CTGAGCGGTCCTCATCGCCAGCCTGTCAAGGGATCATGGTCGATAGCATGGCGTTTTGTGTTGGAAACGGTCGCAACTCGTCAAGGGCGGGCTTGACCCGTCGTGCCACGTCTTCCTGGGGCCCATGAACGTGGATGGCCGCGTCAAGCGCGGCCATGACGCGTTTCCGTCAAGAAACGGCATGGTCTAGGGATCATGGTCTGCGGTTGGTGGCGAGCCGGAGGATGATTCGACAGGCTCAGAATGAGGTTGGCGCATGCCCACGGCAAAGCTTGGCATTATCGGCGGTTCGGGTCTCTACGACCTTCCCGGCCTTTCCGATCTGCGCGAAGAGCGCATCGCCAGCCCTTGGGGCGAACCGTCCGACGCGCTCCGCCTGGGCCGTATCGGCTCCACGGAACTGGTGTTTCTGCCCCGTCACGGTCGTGGACACAGGCTGTCGCCCTCGGGCATCAACTACCGCGCCAACCTCGATGTCCTGAAACGCGCCGGAGTCACCGACCTCGTCTGCTTCTCCGCCGTAGGCTCCTACAAGGCAGAACTGCCGCCTGGAATCTTTGTGGTGGTCGACCAGATCATCGATCGCACCTTCCAGCGGGAGACCTCCTTCTTCGGCAATGGCTGCGTGGCCCATGTGCCGTTTGCCCACCCCGTGGGGCCAAGACTGGCAGAGCGCGTTGTGACGGCGCTGCAGTCCGAGAATGTCCCCCATGTCGCGCGCGGCACGGCAGTGTGCATGGAAGGGCCGCAATTCTCGACCACCGCCGAGAGCCTGGCCTACAAGGCCCAGGGCTTCGACGTGATCGGCATGACCTCGATGCCCGAAGCCAAGCTCGCCCGAGAGGCCGAGATCACCTATTGCATGGTCGCGATGGTCACCGATTTCGATGCCTGGCATCCCGAGCACGACACTGTCGATGTCGCCATGGTGGTGAAGCAGATGCACAGCAACACAGAGGCCGCACGGCGCGTGGCGGCCCGCATCGCGATGGATTTCCCCAGGGAGCGCGAGGACTGTCCCCATGGCTCGCACCGCGCATTGGACGGCGCGATCATGACGGCGCCGGAGGCGCGTGATCCTCTCCTGATGAAGAAGCTGGACGCCGTGGCGGCACGTGTGCTGAAACGCTGACCTGGGCAGCACGGGGCCGACGCGCATGAACCTCAAGGACACGATCCGCACCATCCCGGATTATCCCAAACCGGGCATCATGTTTCGGGACATCACCACGCTTCTCGCCGATGCGCGCGCCTTCCGCCGGGCCATCGATGAACTCGTGCAGCCCTATGCGGGTTCCAAGATATCCAAGGTCGCAGGCATCGAGGCGCGGGGCTTCATCCTGGGTGGTGCCGTCGCGCACCAGATGTCAGCAGGCTTCGTGCCGATCCGCAAGAAGGGCAAGCTCCCCCATGAGACGGTCAGCATCGCCTACAGCCTGGAATACGGCATCGACCAGATGGAGATGCACAAGGACGCTGTCGTGCGTGGTGAAAAGGTGGTTCTCGTCGATGACCTCATCGCCACGGGGGGAACAGCGGAGGCCGCCTGTCGTCTCTTGACCCAGATGGGTGCCGAAATCGTGGCGGCCTGCTTCATCATCGACCTGCCGGAGTTAGGTGGGGCAAAGAAGATCGAGAAACTGGGCATCCCGGTTCGGGCGCTGATGCAGTTTGACGGGCATTGAGCTTGCACGCACACCACCCATGCAATCACCCCGCATAGCCAAAGGGCGCAGCGGGGTTCTCCGCCATCTCCACCCACACACTCTTCGTTGTCGTATAGGCCCTGAGCGCCTCTAGGCCCGACGAACGGCCAAAGCCTGACGCGCCGAAGCCGCCAAAAGGCGACATCACCGAGATCGTCTTGTAACCGTTGATCCAGACCGTACCCGCCCTGACCGCTGCCGCCACCCGGTGCGCCCGCGCGACATCCCCCGTCCACACCGCGCCCGCCAGGCCGAACTGCGTGGCATTGGCCAGCGCGATGGCTTCCGCCTCTGTCTCGAACGGCATCACGCTGACGACGGGACCGAAGATCTCCTCGCGGGCCACCCCCATGTCAGGCGTCACGTTATCCAGAATGGTCGGCGCGAAGAAGTTTCCTGCATTCAAGTGCGCCGGTCGCCCACCGCCAGCAGCCAGAACAGCACCCTCCTGAACTCCCGATTTCACAAGCGAATCAATGCGTTGCCATTGACTGCCCACGATGATGGGACCGATCTGGGTGGCCTCGTCCAACGGATCACCCATGGGGATTTTTCCCGCCGCCATGCACAGCTTGTCCACAAGATCGGCATGGCGCTCACGCTGCACCAGAAGGCGCGATCCCGCAACGCAGGATTGGCCCGCGCCCGAGAAAATTGCGGATTGCGCCCCCAGGCTGGCCCGCCGCAAATCGGCATCGGCAAACACGATGTTGGCGGACTTGCCGCCAAGCTCCAGGATGACCGGCTTGAGCGCTTCGCCAGCGCTTCGCGCGATCATCCGCCCTGTGCCGACAGAACCGACGAAGACGACAAGGCTGGTGTCACGATGCGACACCGCCGCCGCTCCTGCCGTATGGCCCAGACCCGCAAGCACATTCACAAGGCCAGCGGGCGCCCTGGTCCGCGCGATCAGCATGCCCAGCGCCAGCGACGACAGCGGCGTCCATTCCGATGGCTTCAGCACCACGGCATTCCCCGCAGCAATGGCGGGCGCGACCTGCCAACCCGCCGTGAAGATCGGCGCATTCCACGGCGTGATCTGGGTCACCACGCCCAGGGGTTCGCGCCTGATGTAGTTGAGATGCGAGGAGGGCACGGGAATGACATCCCCCTGCAGCTTGTCGGCCCAGCCCGCGTAATATTCGAACATCTCGGCGACACGGCCCACCTCGGCCCTGGTGTCGCGGATCGGCTTGCCCGTGGAGCGGGTCTCCAGCTCGGCCAGATCGCCCGCATGCTCGCGCACGAGAGCGCCGATGGACCAGATGATGCGCCCGCGCTCGGACGCCGTCAGGGCTTGCCAATGGGTTTGGGCCTCTCTGGCTGCCACCACGGCAGCATCAGCGGCGACCGCACCGCCATCGGCGTAATCCGCAATCGCGATGCCGGTGACAGGATCGGTGAGGCGGATGGGGTTGCCGTCGCCCCGCATGATTGCACCAGCGATCACACTGCCGATTGCGGCGTCGGGGAGAAAGCGGGAAAGGAGTTCAGCGAGGCGAGGCGTCATGATCGGCGATCATGGCCTTCAGTCCCCTCACTCAGTCAAGAGCTTTGCCAAGAGCTTTGCATTGGCGCTGTGCGTGCTTCGAGACGCGCCTTTGGCGCTCCTCAGCATGAGGAAGGTTGGACGGTTGCCAAACTCCACATCCCTCATGCTGAGGAGGCGCGGAACGCGCCGTCTCGAA
>JANNFV010000446.1:0-1694 GCA_031380285.1 Hyphomicrobiales bacterium
CTTCGCCGCTCTCCATCGCGCCGTAAATCTGCCCAGTCCGGATGAGGCCCTGGGCCGAGCGTTGTGGGATATCACGCAGGTAGGGACGGAAAAGCACGGCATGCCGGCCTATGAGATTTCCAACCACGCCAGGGCGGGCGCGGAAAGCCGCCACAACCTCGTTTACTGGCGCTACCAGGAATATGCCGGTGTCGGCCCAGGGGCGCACGGACGGCTGCTCGTGGACGGCGAGCGCCGCGCGCAGGCGACAGAAAAGTCGCCCGAGGCGTGGCTGAAGGCGGTGGAAGCTTGCGGACATGGCCTTACACACGATGATGCCCTCAACGCCGAAGAACAGGGTGATGAGATGCTGGTCATGGGCTTGCGTCTGCGCGAAGGTATCGACACGGTGCGCTATCAGGCCTTGTCGGGTCGATCGATCAACCCCAAACAGGTCGCATTTCTCGTGGAAGACGGTTTTGTCGAGGCCCTGTCCGATGGCAAGCTGCGTGTGACTTCCGCTGGGTTCCCCGTGCTCGATTCCATTGTCGCCGATCTCGCGGCTTGAAAGGGACATCGCCATGGCCAACCGCCTTGTCACAATCACCGGGCTGACCGGCTTTATCGCCGCGCATACCGCCGCGCAGCTGCTGTCGCGGGGATACAAGGTGAGAGGCACCGTTCGCTCTGCTGGGAAAGCGACGGGCAATGCCAAGATCATGGCGCTGCCCGGTGCAACCGAACGGCTTGAGATTGTGGAAGCGGACCTTCTGACTGACGGGGCCTATGATGCTGCTGTCATGGATGCAGAGACCGTCTTTCACATGGCAAGCCCGTATAGCCTCGAGTTCCGCAACGCGCAGAAGGATCTTGTTGATCCCGCCGTCAAGGGAACCCTGAACGTTCTGAGGGCATGTGCAAAATCCTCGACGGTCAGACGCGTCGTGCTGACGTCATCCATGGCTGCGGTGACGGACGAGCCCGATGGCCGCGTGCTGACGGAAGCGGACTGGAACACGAAAAGTTCGCTGACGCGAAACCCCTACTACTTTTCGAAGAGCGAGGGCGAGCGTGCAGCCTGGGCTTTCATGGAGCGCGAGAAGCCGGCATTCGATCTTGTGGTGATCAATCCGTTCCTCGTCATCGGCCCCAGCCTCACGCCTGGGCTCAACACGTCGAACCAGATCATCGTCGAAGCGCTGACCGGCGTCTTTCCTGCGATCATGCAGTTGAACTGGGGCATGGTGGATGTCCGCGACGTGGCGCTAGCGCATATACTCGCAGCAGAGGCTCCGGCCGCGGAAGGACGCTATCTGTGCGCGGCCGAGAACATCACGATGCGCCAACTCGTCGAGATACTAAAGCCTCTCGCCAAACCCGGCGACACATTGCCGACCCGCGCCATCGATTTCTGGCTCGGCTCGTTTATCGGGCGCTTTTTTGCCTTCACCCAGCCTGCCGGAGCGGCAAGCTACATGAAGACACATCTGGGCCGATCCGTGCAGTTTGACACAGCCAAGATCCAGAAGGGTCTCGGCCTTAAGTATCGGGATATCCGCACCACGGTGGAAGACGCAGTGGCTGATCTGCGGGACTGGAAACACTGCCGTGGTGGTCAGGGCAAGTGTTTCCAGGCCCGCAGATCAGCCACTGCCTCTTCCACCGTGGTGCGGATATCCCTATACTTAAGGCCGAGACCCTTCTGGATCTTGGCT
>JANNFV010000474.1:0-2847 GCA_031380285.1 Hyphomicrobiales bacterium
CTTTCTCCTCTCGGACGTATCCGGTATTAGCTCAAGTTTCCCTGAGTTATTCCGAACCGAGGGGGACGTTCCCACGTGTTACTCACCCGTCTGCCACTGATGTATTGCTACATCCGTTCGACTTGCATGTGTTAAGCCTGCTGCCAGCGTTCGTTCTGAGCCAGGATCAAACTCTCAAGTTTTAGTTGAGCTTTGAACCGGCTGATCACAACATTTCATTGACGGAGTGCACGACCGATCATCTTGCGATGCTCGGTGCGAATGTACACTCTCACTAGAAACGTTGAACCGCCGAAGTCTCGTTCCATCCTAAGATGGCGCAAGGACTCCGCCGTCCACGTTTCTCTTTCTTGTCTTAAACCTGTCAAACAGCAGCAGATCGACGCGTCATTGTCCGGGGTGACCCGGCTTATGAACTCAACTCTATGACAGAGAAGAAGTCGTTCAGGCGCTCCGCAATGCGGCGGCGCAACGTGGAGCGGTGTATGCCCCCAACCTTCCGGAGTGTCAACACGGTTTTTGATTTTTTTGACGTTTTTTTGACAACGCCGATTGAAATAGGACCTGGGATGCCTGTGAAACAGGCAGGGAATGCGTATTTCAGCCATAATACAGCCGGAATGGACCGGGAAGAGCGCCAAGGGCACCTTCACCAGCCACTGGAGAGGGCTGGTGCTTGTGCGGTCGCCAGCGGCACCTTACACAAGGACATGCGGGCTGCTTCGCGCTGATCGCCTAATAGAAGAGTGTCCAGATATGCACGCGCCACAGCGCGCGGGCTGAATACGGGATGGGAATGCAAACTGGCCGAAGAGACCGATTCCCGGGCATGATCGACCTGGGTGATGAACCGGCGCTTGATGCTGGCGGTCGCAAGCACGCCATGGATGACCGGCGGCGGGTGAGCTCCCGCTGGTTGGCGGCCACCATTCTCACCGGTCTTTCGGGCGCCGGCCTGATGGCAGCCGCGGTGGTGGGCGTGCATGACAGCGTCCGCAATGTCGCCGCAAGGCCGCAGATGACGGCGCAGCGGACACCACAGGCGACTGTCGACAAGCCCCTCGTCACGGCCCGCAAGGGAGACAAGCTGATCCGCAGCGTCGATCTCACCACGGCGAAGCAGACGTTCAAGACACCAACGACGATCCGGGCGGGTGATCGCGAGGTCATCAAGGTCAAATCCTTCGCCCGCCTCTCGGCTCCCCTGCTGCTGGTTGGTGGTGCCTATCAGGATGAAATTCCCCCGTTCAATCCGCTCAAGCTCCTGACCGACGGATCCGACAAGGCTTTCGAGGCAACGCCGGTGCAGGCCGCTGATGATCCTGATGCCGAGGTCTCGCTGGTCTCTGGCGAACTGGCGCTGTTCAATGCCAGTTTCTCAAGCCAGGGGCTGAACGACCCAGAGGTCAAGGCGCAGGTGAAGGAAACGGGAGCCGTGCCACGTCGCCAGGTTCCGGCGATACCACCGCAGATGCTGCTGGCCCGGACCATGCAGGCCCCGACACTGGGCGGTCCTGTTGTCGGCTATGCCCCTTCAGCCTCCCCCTTTTCCGGCCTTGAAGTGCGGATGGTGGAGGAGAACGTCACCATCGTGCCGAAGCGCGAGACACGCCAGGCGCAGGATGCCGTGGATGAGAAGGTTGCGACCGTCACGCGCGGGCAGACCATCGAGCAGATCGTGCGGGCCAATGGAGGCACCCAACCGCAGGGACGGGCCGTGGCACAGGCGCTGAAGGAGAAGCCTCTTGTCGAGGGGCAGCGCGTGCGTTTCCTGTTTGCTTCAATGGAGCCTGGCGCGCCGCGACAGCTCGTGCGCATGACAATCTATGGCGATGAACAGATCGAAGGCATTGCCGCCATCAACGACAAGGGCACCTTCGTCTCCGTCGCGCCGCCAACATCCGAGACAGCCGGCACAGAGGACGATGACGAGGAAGAAAACCGCACCGGCCTTGCCCTCTACAACTCTCTCTATGAGACCGCGCTCAAGAATGACATCCCCCGCGCCATTGTCGATGACCTGGTGCGGATCGTTTCCGCCGACAGCGATACGGATTTCCAGCGCCCGGTATCCGGCGGCGATTCGCTCGATATCTTCTATGCCGAGGAAGAGGACGGCGATTCGCGCGAGATTCTCTATGTGTCCCTCACGGCCGCCGGTGAGACCAAGCGCTACTACCGCTTCACCAACCCGGAAGACACGACCATCGACTATTTCGATGAGAACGGACGCTCGGCCAAGAAGTTCCTGATGCGCAAGCCCATCGTTGCGGGCGAGTTGCGCTCCGGCTTCGGCTTCCGCCGCCACCCCATCCTGGGCTATTCCAAGATGCATTCGGGCGTGGACTACGCCAACCGCATCGGCACGCCCATCCTGGCCGCCGGCAATGGCACAGTGATCAAGGCGGGCTGGGATTCGGGCTACGGGCGGCGCATCGAGATCCAGCACGCCAACGGCTATGTCACGACCTACAACCACATGTCGAATTTCGCCCGCAACATCCAGCCCGGCGCGCGGGTGCGGCAGGGCACGATCATCGGCTATCTCGGCAACACCGGCCTCTCGACGGGGCCGCATCTGCATTACGTGGTGATCGTCAACGACCGCTACGTCGATCCACTGCGCATCCGCATTCCGCGCGGCAAGGAACTGGACGGCCGCATGCTGGCGGAGTTCAAGCGCGAGCGCGAGCGGATCGACGGGCTGAGGCTGAAGGCGCCGACGGCGACGCGGGCGGCGGCGCTGGCGGTGCGGTGATTAATTGGGATTGTTTAGCCGCAAAACCGAATAAAAAGCAGAAGGTTCTCAGTCGCAGACCCGCATGCGCAGATAAATATCTTCAGTCG
>JANNFV010000509.1:0-2608 GCA_031380285.1 Hyphomicrobiales bacterium
CCGGGATACTGGCGGGCGCGGGCGACGAGGCCCTGGGACACTTCATCGTCGGTCACCTGCACGGCGGCCTTCTCGCCGATTTCGGCCAGCACCAGGCCGAGGCGCACGCGGCGGGCTGCGATCTTGAGGTACTCGTCGCGGGCCTTGGCTTCGGTCGTGTCCTCGTCCTCGAAGCTCTTGCCGGCCGCCTTCATCTCGGTCGTGACATTGTTCCAGATCGCCGTGAACTCCTGATCCAGCAGGGTCGGCGGCAGATCGAAGGTGTATTTGGCGTCCAGCGCATCCAGCAGCTTGCGCTTCATCTTGCGCCGGGCATTGCCCTCAAGCTCGGACGACATGGTGATCTTCACGGCGTCCTTGAGCTTGGAGAGATCCTCCATGCCATACTGCTTGGCGAGATCGTCGTTGATGCTCAGTTCGCCAGCGGCTTCCACCAGCTTGGCGGTCACATCGAATTCGGCGTCCTTGCCCGCCAGGCCAGGCGCCTGATAGTTCGTCGGGAACGACACCTTCACCAGCTTCTTGTCGCCCGCCTTCATGCCGGCAACCTGGTCCTCGAAACCGGGGATGAAGCTGTTGGAGCCCAGCACGACCTGGATGTCCTCGCCCTTGCCGCCATCGAACTCGACGCCGTCCACGCGGCCCACGAAATCGACCGTGACGCGGTCGCCCTTGTCGGCCTTGGCCTTGGCACCCTTGTCCACGTAGGGCCGCGAAGGCTCCGCCATGCGCTCGATGGCGGCGACCACGTCGGCATCCGGCACTTCGGCCACCTGCTTCTCGATCGAGATGTCACTGTGGTCGGCAATGTCGAACTTGGGCAGCACTTCCAGCGCCACGGTGTATTCCAGATCGCCCTTGGCCTCCATGACCTCCTCGATCTTGCCCTGCTCCTGCGGGAAGTTGACGGCAGGCTCGAAGGCCAGCTTGAGGCCATGATCGTCGACGATCTTCTTGTTCACTTCGTTGACGGCGTTCTGCAGCACATCGGCCATGACTGACTTGCCATAGACGCGCTTGAGATGCTGCTGGGGCACCTTGCCGGGGCGGAAACCAGGGATGTTGGCGCGCTTCTGCAGCGACACCAGTTCATCATCGAGACGCTTGGCGAGATCGCCCGCGGGAACCACGACCTTGTATTCGCGCTTCAGGCCATTGGCCAGGGTTTCGGTGATCTGCATGGGTCTGACGCCTTCGTTGAACGTTCACAATCGGTTGCGACACGAGGTTGCGCCAGATCTCACCGGGCAGTCCTGAATGGTGCGGGCGGAGGGAATCGAACCCCCACGAACTTAATCACTGGAACCTAAATCCAGCGCGTCTACCAGTTCCGCCACGCCCGCATTCTGACCGCAGACAAGCGACGCAGAACCTCTGTCGAGAGCGGTGGCATTAGCGGATTGCGCGACATTGTGCAGCAAAAAAATATGCCGGGTGAAGGAAGTGGGCAAGGCAGTGCAATTCAAGCGCGTCATGCCCGTGCTCGACACGGGCATCCACGTGCAAGGGGCAGCAAACGTGAATGCCCAGGGTTGAATTGCCCTGGGCAAGTGGGATTGCGCCTCGACGGAAGGGGCAAATCACACCATATGACGTCGAACGTTTCTTCTCCCGGTGACGCTTTCATGCCCCAGACGCCTTCCCGGCTTGCCCGCCGCCAGTTCCTTGCGGGAATTGCAGCCACAACAATCATTCTTCCGATCTCCGGTTCACCCGTTCCGGCGCAACAAGCCGCCGCTCCCATCATCCTGACGGCCACACCGGGCAAACGCCGCCTGCGCCCTGATCCTGCGCCGGAAACCGAGGTGCTGACCTACAATGGCGAGACGCCCGGTCCGGTCATCCGCCTGAAGCAGAACCAGCCCGCCACGATCCGCCTGGTCAATGACCTGAAGCAGCCGACAACGCTGCATCTCTCGGGCTATCGCATCACCAACGCCATGGACGGCGTGGCGGGGCTGACCCAGCAGGCCGTGCTTCCCGGGCAAAGCCAGGAGATCAGCTTCACACCGCAGGATGCGGGTGTCTATCTCTACCATCCCATGGTGCCCGGCATCCCCGGACAGACGAGCGAACAGGTCGAGCGCGGCTTGTCCGGCCTGCTGATTGTCGAGGAGGCCAACTGGTCGGCGGAAATCGACCGGGATGTTGCCGTGCTGCTCGATGACTGGCGGCTCACAGGCGACGCGCAGGTCGATCCGAATTTCAAGGTTTCGGCGGACAATGCCCGCCTGGGACGCCTCGGCAACACGCTCACGATCAATGGCCGCGCCATACCGGAAGTGATCACGCTGCCACCGCGATCCCGGGTCCGCCTGCGCATCGGAGGCATCATGAATGCCCGCGTTTTACCGATGACGTTTCGCGGCATGGCGAAAGCGACGGTGCTTGCCATCGACGGGCAGCCCTGTGAACCCTTCGATCCCCTGCGCAAGCAGGTGGTGGTTGCCCCTGGCTCGCGCTATGACATGGTACTGGATCTGCCGGAAGCGGCAGGAGCCGAAACCATAATCTCCGTGGCGCTGGGCGATGGCCTGCCTGTCATGCGTTTCGTGACCGCGGGCGACACTGTTGCTGCCAAGAAGCCGATCCCCGAACTGCCGCTCAA
>JANNFV010000518.1:0-3135 GCA_031380285.1 Hyphomicrobiales bacterium
ACCTTGTTTGCAACGTGAGAGCTTGTCCTTCCCCCTTGGGGGAAGGTGCCCTGCGGAGCAGGGCGGATGAGGGAGATTCCCTGACCGCTGTGGTTCTCCCTCATCCGGTCGGCATCCGCCGACCACCTTCTCCCAAGGGAGAAGGAAGGATTAAGGCCAATCGCAGGGGATCTGTCCGATGGTACTGCTTCGTTTTCTCTTCGCGGTATTGAGCGGCCTGGCAGCGCTCGCCCCTGCGCAGTCCGCCGAAATCGGTTGCCGACCGGAAATGGCGCGGGGCATGGCGCGCATCATGCCTGCCTCGCTTTCGGAAAAGGAATTGCGCATCTCCTTCGTGGGGCACGCCAGTTTCCTGATCGAGACGCCGCAGAACGTGAAGGCGGTCACGGACTACAACGATTATGTCAGGGCGAGCGTCGTTCCCGATATCGCCACCATGAACAAGGCGCATTCCACGCATTATTCCCGCAGCCCGGAAGCGGGCATCACCCATGTCCTGCCGGGCTGGAACCCGACAGGCGGCAAGGCCGATCACGACATCACCCTGCTTGATCTCAGGGTGCGCAATGTCTCCACCAATATCCGCATGTGGGATGGCGGACAGACCGAGTATGACGGCAATTCGATCTTCATCTTCGAACTGGGCGACCTGTGCGTCGTGCATCTGGGCCATCTGCACCATGTGCTGGAGGCAAGCCACGTGCGGGCCATCGGGAGGGCTGACATCGTGCTGGTGCCAGTGGACAGCGGCTTCACGATGGATATCGACGGCATGATGGAGGTGCTGGGCCAGCTTTCGCCGCGCGTGATCATTCCGATGCACTTCTTCGGCCAGCACACGCTGGAAAAATTCATCAGGATCGGCTCCGAGAAATACGTCGTGGACAGGCGGGAAAAACCGGTGGCGGTGTTCTCGCGGGAGACCCTGCCGGACAAGCCGACCATGGTGGTTCTGCCGGGGCGGTGAGGCTGGCATTGTGCCGGTGTCTCGTGCCATGAATGGCCATGCCCGTTTCTCCTATCCCCCCACCCTCCTCCCTCACCATCGGCTTTGCCCATCCAGCCTATCAGGTCGAGGCGGAGTTCCTGTCACGCCGCACGGATATCCGGACGCGCGTTGCCACGTCGGCAGCCGGGCTTGAGGCCATGATGCCCGAGCTGGATGTGCTGGTGGTCTCGGGCCTCTGGCGCAACGGGCTGCTGGAAAGCGCAACCAGGCTCCGGTTCATCCAGTCGATCAGTGCAGGCACGGACCAGTATGACAAGGCGCTGTTCAAGGCGAGTGGATTACGGCTCGCCAGCGCACAGGGTGCCAATGAGCGTGCGGTAGCGGAACATGCCATGGCGCTGATGCTGTCCTTGAGCCGCCACCTGCATCTGGGGCGTGACGCGCAGCGCGACAGCCGCTGGCGACCGATGATTGCCGATCCGCTGGCCCGCGAGCAGGAACAGGGCGGGCGCATCGTCGTTGTCATCGGCTTTGGGCGCATCGGCCAGCGCTTCGGACGGCTGGCGAAAGCCTTTGGCTGCCGGGTGATCGGCGTGCGCCGGGACGCGTCGCCCGTGTCGGACTGCGCGGATGAGGTGATCTCGATCGCCGGTCTGGATCCTGTCCTGCCCCAGGCGGACGCCGTGGTCCTGACCTGCCCGTTGACGCCCGAGACGGAAGGATTGATCAACGCCACGCGGCTGTCGCTGATGAAGCCGTCGGCCCATCTCATCAATGTGGCGCGGGGCAAGGTGGTCGACGAGGGCGCCCTGATTGCAGCTCTTCAGTCCGGAGCCATCGCCGGTGCGGCTCTCGACGTGACGGTGGAGGAGCCGCTGCCGCAAAGTTCTCCGCTCTGGACCATGCCGCAGGTCATCATCACGCCGCACAGCGCGGGCGAAACCGGTCGATACGAGTCCAATGTCATCGATCTGCTGGAAGACAACCTCGAGCGGCTCTGGCGTGGCGAGGCGGAACTCAGGAACGGCGTGGTGTGAGCTGAAACGGAGCGAAGCAACCTCTCCCTGCGTCGTCTCGTCGAGCCACAAATTCCATGCCTCCCCACTGGACGCTGGATATTTTAAACCTAAAGTAATTGCCAAAGACGCTTGCGCAGCCGCGCGAGTTGGTCTGAATTGGGAGCATCGGTGCCACGGGTGCCAGGGGAGAGAGCGACATGACGATCAAGACATTGCTTCTAGGCGCAGCCATCGCCGCTGTGGCCTGCACGCCTTCGCTGGCGCAGGACAAGGTGAAAGTCGGCATCATGGTGACGCTGTCAGGCCCGTCGGCGGTGCTGGGCCAGCATGCGCGGGATGGATTCAACCTCTTCGTCAAGCAGAATGGTGGAAAGCTTGGCCCGGCAGCAGCCGAAGTGTCTGTGACCGATGACGAGTTGAAGCCTGATGTGGCTGTGACCAAGGCCAAGGGGCTGGTCGAGCGCGATCAGGTGGACTTCGTGGTTGGTCCGATCTTCTCCAACGTCTTGCAGGCCATCATGAAGCCGGTGACGGATTCGAAGGCGATCCTGATCAGCCCCAACGCGGGAACGTCCAACTTCGCGGGCAAGCAATGCAACCCGAGCTTCTTCGTCACGTCCTACCAGAACGACCAGAACCATGAGGTGCTGGGCAAGCACGCGCAAGACGCGGGCTACAAGAAGGTGTTCCTGATGGCGCCGAACTACCAGGCCGGCAAGGATTCGCTGGCCGGCTTCAAGCGCCACTTCAAGGGCGAGGTGCTTGACGAGGTCTATACCCAGCTGGGACAGCTCGATTTCTCGGCGGAACTTGCCAAGATCGCCTCGATGAAGCCGGACGCCATCTTCACCTTCATGCCCGGCGGCATGGGCGTGAATCTGGTGCGCCAGTTCAAGCAGGCCGGGCTCTCGACGATCCCGTTCCTATCAGCCTTCACGGTGGATGAATCGACATTGCCTGCCCAGCAGGATGCGGCCATCGGCCTGTTCGGCGGCGCGAACTGGGCACCCAATCTCGACAATCCGCAGAACAAGGCTTTCGTCGCGGCCTTCGAGAAGGAGTACGGCTATGTGCCCGGTTCCTATGCTTTCCAGGCGTTCGATGCGGCAGCGCTGATCGACAGCGCGATGAAGGCGACGGGCGGCAAGACCGCAGACAAGACGGCGG
>JANNFV010000491.1:0-4382 GCA_031380285.1 Hyphomicrobiales bacterium
TGCCGGTTTCGGTCGCTTGCGCCTCTTCCGCATCCCCCAGCATGCGCAGGGCTATGGGCTCCAGCACCCTGAGGACGAACTGCCTGCGCAGGTGCTTTTCCTGCTCTGCCATATTGGCGTGGTCGCCACCGAAACGCTTGAGCAGCAACTCGCGTGGCTCGGGATGGCCAGCGGCGCGCAGTGCCCGCTCGATGGGTGGAAGCACGAGGCGCTCGATGACGGTCTTCAGCACATCGTCGCCTGCAACCCTGAAGCCTTCCCGGAAGTTCTGGACCGGCTTGATGGCGTAGCTGCCTTCGACATAATAGGTCGTGATCATCAGATCCGTCGTGCCGCCGCCCACATCCACTGACGCGATGCGGATCGACGGTTCTTCCGGCACGTCGGGGGCAGGGAGGGTCTCGGGCTCATGGAAGGGCCTGGGACGCCCCACGAGGTTCATGAACCCCTCGACGGACCCGCCTAGCTTTTGCGTGATTTCGCCATAGAGATAGACAAACTGGACACAGCTCGCCTCATCCCAGGAGACATGGATCTCCGGCGGCACGATGCCCGGTGGCGGGTTCTCCCACCAGCCCAGAAGCTTCCAGATCAGCTTGACCGCCCCTTCTGCACGGGAGCGCAGAAGGCGCTGCTCCTGGATCGGCATGGCTGGTGGCAGGGTCATGATGATGCGCCGCAACTTGCGCGGGGCATCCTTCGTCCGTCGCTTCTCGCGGATCGCGACGTCATTGATCGCGGAAATCGCATGGGCGATGATTTCTGCCACCATGAAGGTGAAGAACGACGAACGCGAGAAGGACAATCGCGTCGCACCGAGGCGGTCATCTTCCTCGATCTTGAACTTGTAGCGCTTGCGGTCCGCCTCCAGTTGCTCGATCACATCGCCACGGACATTGACGAATTGGCGGATGACGCGGTCAATCAGCGGCGCAGTGTTGTTGGGACCGTAGTCCCGCTCGGGGAAGCGCCATTCCTGGTTCACGGCGCGGGTATCGCAGAGATAGCGTTTCGGGCTCGACAGGCCGGTGACGGCCTCGTTGCCCTGGATCAATTGCCGGAACCGCGATGCCTCGGGTCCGACGCGCACCGGGCTTGGCCAGAAGAAGGCCCGCGCACGGGATGATTTCATCGAGAGCGCATCGCGCCCGAACTGCGCCTGCGCCAGCTCGACATGGCTCTCGAACGGCTCGGTGTAGATGTTCTCTGGTTCGGACAGATCGCGCAGCCCCAGCACGAACGAGTTGTTCAGATCGACACGATCCTCGTTGGGGTGAGACTCGATCAGAATGCCGCAGGTGCGGCTGTTGCCGACGTCGAGGATGAGGTCCACCAGCACGGGCTTGATCACGGGAGCCGCGGAGACGGTGTCGATCAGGCGCACCGCGCGTGGCGCAATTGCCCTGTCAAGGTATTCGAGCAGCACGAGATAGCGTGCATAGTGTTCGAGTGCATTCGGGAAATCCGTGTCCCGCAGCGGGCGATCCGGCCGCTGTGCCTGCTTGAACTCCCGGAACATTTCCTTGATCCAGTCCGGCACCCAGCTCTGGAAACCTGCAACGGCGGTTCCTTCAGGTGAAGAGGTGGGCGCGCCCAGAAACCAGGCAATGTCGCTGAACTTGTAGGCGAAGCGGAACTCGTGTTCGTTGGCCGCGTCGTCCCGGCTTGGCCCCGTGTAGGGCCGGTTGGTGCGGCGCTCCAGCAGTTCGGTATCAAATGCGAGAATGACGCGGTGGCTGTAGGGGCTATCGGGCATGCGATCCGGTATCTCGATGATCCGGGCCCGCGCCCAGTTTGTTGGCCCCAGATCAAGCTCTTCCGAACCATCCATGCCCGCCTTGACCCGCAACATCGGGATCGGCACCCATTTTTCGAGGAAAATCTCGAGGGCAGCCCGTTCCGAGATGTTGTATTCGAGATCATCTCCCCTGGCGCTCACTTCGATGCCGCTGGTGGGATCGTTCTCGTCCCAGGCTGGAACGAGACGGTAGGTCTTGCGGCCTTCGGCTGTTGTTACCGCATCGTCCACCATGCGCTCGATGAAGCGCCGTGACAGCCGACCGGATTGGTCGATGTTGAAGGCATATTCGACGAACTGGATGCCTGAATGAGGCACCAGCCTGATGGTTGAACCGAACTGGATGGGATCAGTGTGCATGCCACCTGTCATCGTGGGTTGCCCGGAAGGGGAATGGTGAAGGTGAAAACGCGTTCCTCAACGCCTTCCCGCGAAATCGTGCCCTGCCGCTCTATCAGGATTTTGCCTTCATGACGCAAGACCATCGTGTAGGGAATGGATGGGCGAGGGTCGCTGTGCTTCGCGAACATTTTCACCCGTGCCGAATATTGGCCGTTGGGCGTCGGCACGACCTCCCAGGCAATATGCTCCACCGGCTTTGCATCACTCGACCCCCCACTGACGTTCAAGTCTTCAGCCATCTTGCCGCCGCAGGCAATCTTGTTGCTGAAGTTGATGCTCTGATTGTTCGGGCAATAGACATAGAGGTCGAGGTCGGACGGGCCATCCCAAGCCAGAGTGACCTCCAGCTTGCCGCGCAGATTGGGGGGAATCCGCTGCTCAAGATCCGGGATCAACCTCGGTGCCTCTGTCCGTGGCTGCGGTGGCAGAGGAGGGGGTGCAGGCGGCGGCTGCGGCGGAGGAGGAGGGCAGTCCTTCTCGCAAGCCGCCAGCTTGCGGGCCAGCGCGATCTCGCGCTCCTGGTTCTGTTTCTCGGCAGCCCGTATGGCGGCATCGCCCGCCACGAGGGCAGGGCTGGCCGGACAATTGTTGGTGACATATTGGCGCACCCCATCAGGCCAGAGATGGCCCAGCGCACAAGCCGTCAACAGCCGCCAGGCCATGGCGAGAAGCAGGATTGCGAACAGGAGCCAGAGCAGCGACCACCATGGGAATGGACGACGTGAGCGAATACCAACAGCTTGAGAGATGGCATCCGCCCCAGGAGCGGTGGAAGAACTGTTGGATGTCTGGCCATCCAGACGATCTGGTGCAGGACCGGCAGCGTCGCCAGGCGAACGTCCCGCTCCTTCGATGGGCCCTTGCGGCGTAGGTCCTGCAGAACGAACAGCCTCTCCGGTAATGGCACCGACCTTGGCACTCTCGCTGTCCTCGCCGCTGCGCATGCCCCAATCGACAAAGACAGGTCTGCCTTCGACGCTCCAGAGCTTCTCCATGTCAGGGATGATGCAGGCGTCACGCAGCAGCTTGCCATATTCGGCGATGCCGGCCTTGTCGGCTTCCATCCGTGCCGCCAGGTCACGCACTTCGCCAAGCAACGCTTCCGCTGTCTTGCGCAGCCTCAGCGCCTGGTCAGGCGGCAATTCGCTCAGGCGGATCGGCTTGCCGATGCTGCGGGCATACCAGGACGTTGCATTGGGCTCTCCCGGCGATGGCTCGGCGAACAGAAAGGCATGGTCGGGCGACAGGCGCTCGGCGACGAGACGAATGAGCTGGTCATACTGGCTCAGCAGCTTTTGGTTGACGGGAACCAGACCGCGCCGGCTTGTCGTGGTGATGAGCGTGCTTTCCTGCATATCAGGCTGATCAGCGTTGTGCAGGTGTGACAGTCGGCGCAGGTGGTCCGCCGGTCACTGGTGGACGCGCCGTGACCGGGGCTGGTGCGGGTGCAGGCACGGGCGTGGGCGCGGGAGGTTGGATCACGTTGGGCGAGCACGGTGTGTCGATGCTGCTCACGCTGACGGATTCCCTCTCAAGATAGGTTTTGAGACCATCCGAGCCGAGCGCATAGTTCGCGGTCACCGGCATCTTCGAATCCGTGCGCCCAAACGTGTTGACACCCATCACGCGACCGCACTGATCGATCAGCGGCCCACCGCTGTTGCCCGGGGCTATGAAGGCATTGTGGACAATGAAGGATGATGCTGCATTGTCCTGGGCCTGGACATGGTTGACAGTGCCTGTGGTCATCACGGGCGTCAGTCTGGCGGCGGCAGATGCATCGCCGCGCATGATGCTGCGAAAGACGGGATCCGTTGCCATCGTGACGCCGGGAAAGCCAGCCGCAATGACCTGTTGCAGCGGCAATCGGCTCTGGGCCAGCGGGAAGGGCATGGCAGCCGGTTGTGGGGGCACCTTGAGGATGGCCAGATCATTCGTCGTGCCGCGTCCCGCGGTTCCGATCAACTCGGCTTTCACCAGGCCGATATGGCGGTTGACGACGTAGAAATCCTTCCCGCCCTCGATGACATGGCGATTGGTGACGATTGTATCCGGGCGGACAAAGAAACCCGATCCTGTCGACGCATTGCCGTCGTCGTCCTTGGAAGCGATCACGAAGGCCACGCCGCGTTCGATCCGTTCCGCCAGGGTCGAAGGCGCACCTTCCGGCCCGGTCGGTGGC
>JANNFV010000607.1:0-2029 GCA_031380285.1 Hyphomicrobiales bacterium
ACCACATGGAGAATGGGGCCGAAAACCTCCCGTTCCAGATCACCCATGCGTTCGATCTCATAGGCAGCTGGTGCGACATAGGTGCCCGATCGGCAGCCGTCAGGCACGCGCAGATCGACCAGCGGCTGAGCCGAGCGCCGCATGGCAAGCTTATGGCCGTCGAGCCGATCTTGAGCGGCCGCATCGATCACTGGCCCCACGTCGGTTGCGTAACTCATGGGGTCGCCGAGTTCGAGCGTCTCAATGGCACCCACCAACATGTCGATCATTTTCGGGGCGACATCGCGCTGGAGATACAAGACCCGTGTCGCCGAACAACGTTGACCTGCGCTGTCAAACGCCGAGCGCACGACGTCGCGAATGACCTGCTCAGGCAACGCTGAGCTGTCGGCAATCATGGCGTTGATACCGCCGGTTTCGGCTATAAACGGGATGATCGCACCGCGTCGATCGGCCAGTGTTTTTTGGATCGCCCATGCCGTGTCATTGGAGCCAGTAAAGACAATTCCTGCGCATCGTTTGTCGCGCACGAGTGCTGCCCCAACGGCGCCATCCCCTGGTAGTAGGTGTAAGATCTGCTTTGGCACGCCCGCCTCGTGCAGCAGTTCAGCCGCGAGAAAAGCAACCACCGGCGTTTGCGGCGCGGGCTTGGCCAACACGGGATTACCCGCGGCAAGCGCAGCCGCGACCTGGCCGGTGAAAATCGCGAGTGGAAAATTCCACGGGCTGATGGCGACGATGGGGCCGCGGGCCGCCAGCATCAACGTGTTGCGTTCACCTGTTGCGCCTTGCAATGGCACTGGCGCGCCGAACAGCCGCCGTGCCTCGCACGCATAGTAACGCAGAAAATCGACGGCTTCGCGCAAATCGCCCATGGCATTGTCGAGCGTCTTGCCAGCTTCCCGCACAATCACCGCCATCAGCCGCACCCGATCGCGTTCGAACAGATCCGCAGCGCGGTCGAGGATAGCGCCACGAGCAGCGCCACCCGCCTTATCCCATGCATGCGCCGCACCAACCGAAGCTGTAAACGCTGCGTCAAGATCCTCTTGGCGCGATGTGACAACGGTGCCGATTCGCTGACGCAAATCGTGCGGGCAGCGCACCAGTTCAGCATGATCGCCGCCCGTGATCGCCCGACCGGACACAATTGGCCCGACGGCGAACGAGGGCACAAGCTCGGCTTCCATGCGCGCGAGCAGGTCAGCTCGGGTGACCGCATGAGAGAGCGCAAGACCAGCGCTATTGGTGCGCGGCGCATGGGCATCATCTGCATAGATATTGCCCGGTCGAACCAGCAGCCGCACCGGTTCAGCGGCAATCCGCTCGCGCTCTGCCTGCTCGACGGGGTCACTGATGAGATCTGCGACCGGGGCCTGTTCGTCCGCCAACCGATTGACGAACGAGGTGTTGGCGCCATTTTCCAACAAGCGCCGCACGAGATACGCGAGCAGATCTTCGTGCCCACCAACTGGCGCATAAATCCGGCAGGGACGGTCTAGTTTGCGCGCGCCTACGACCTCTTCGTAGAGTGCTTCGCCCATCCCATGCAGACGTTGGAATTCAAACGGCACGTTACCAGCGGCCACGTGTCCCGCTGCGATCGTGTGGGCGTTGTGCGTGGCCAATTGTGGATAGAAGGCTTGGGGGTCAGTCATCAACACGCGCAAGCACGCGAGGTACGACACGTCCGTATGGATTTTACGCGTAAAGACTGGATAATCCGGCCAGCCGCGCTCCTGCGCCCATTTGATTTCGCTGTCCCAATACGCGCCCTTCACCAATCGCACGGGAATGCGGCGTGCACCAACCGTTGCAACCCGGCGCAACCAGCGCAGCACGGGAATGGCACGCCGACCGTAAGCCTGGACTGCGAGCCCAAGGCCCGACCAACCCGCCAACGCTGGATCGAGATAAACGGCTGCAAACATCTCCAACTGCACGTCCAGCCGGTCCTGTTCTTCTGCATCGTTCGTCAAGGCAATGGACTGGGCGCGCGCCAATTTTGCGAGATCAAGGAGGCGCGGCC
>JANNFV010000616.1:0-2496 GCA_031380285.1 Hyphomicrobiales bacterium
CAACCAGCACGCGTTCTACCGCGCTCGCTGCCTGTGTGTATGCCCTGTTCATCATGGCCTGATGGCCGCCTGTTCTCTTGTTAAACGCCACCGGTGAGACTGGGCGGTTTCCGCCTTCTTTCACCGATCCCACACTTTTAAGCGCTTCCGGCCTGCCCGGTGGTGAATTTCCCTGCATTGTTATGGTGTGAGGCCCTTTTCCTTGCCGGTCTGGTGAAGAGACGCCTCAGAAAGACGGTTAATTCACGGGTTCTTCATCAAGCCGAGTCCGAAAAGGGGACATGCGCAGGGATAACGGAGGGTTGATGGCATTGCGGGATATGCGGGCAACTGCGTTAGGGGTTGCCAAGGCGAGCCGGGTCAGCACGGGTTTTCGAGGCCGGAGAAGATTTTTCAAATCCTTTTAAACCGATCCCGCGACCGCCTCGTATATCTACGTACAAGCGCCCCATGACGGCGCTCGCTACCCTCCATCCGGCCCGCCGCTCTTGCAAGCCGCGGGCCGGAAGAGGACTTTTATCTCCCCCAAAACTCCGGACAGGCGATGACGGCAGGCAAGATACTGATTTATGGCGCGACTGGCGGCATCGGTGCTGCAACGGCGCGCAAGTTGCACGCACGGGGCTTTGCCCTTCACCTCGCCGGGCGGGATGCAGACAAGCTTTTTACCCTGGCGGCCGAACTCAATGCGAGCCACACCATAGCCGATGTCGAAGATGCCTCGGCACTGGATCAGGTCTCCGCCGACGCAGGACCATCGCTGGCGGGTCTTGTCTATGCCGTTGGCACCATCAACCTGAAGCCGCTGTCGCGCCTGACTTCATCGGATTTCGAGCGCGATTTTCGTATCAATGCGCTGGGCGCGGCACTGGCCGTGCAGAAAGCGCTACCCGCACTCAAGGCCAGTGAGGGTATGGCTTCGATCGTGCTATTCTCGACCGTGGCCGTGGCGCAGGGCTTCACCGCTCATGCCTCGGTCGCCATGGCGAAGGGGGCCGTCGAGGGCCTGACCCTGGCGCTTGCAGCCGAGCTTGCCCCCAAGATCCGCGTCAACACGATTGCGCCATCGCTGACCCGCACGCCTCTGGCCAAGGCGCTGACCGGCAACGAGCAGATGGCCGCTGCCATCGCCCAGATGCACGCGCTTCCTCGCCTTGGCGAGGCGGAAGACAGCGCTGGTCTCGCGGCCTTCCTGATCTCGGACGAGGCGGGCTGGATGACCGGCCAGATCATCGGTGTCGATGGTGGCCGCTCGACGCTGCGCACCAAGGGCTGAGTCTTGCCGAAGATGCGCCGCAAGGGTGATCTTCCCAGCAAGCCCTGCCTTGCCTGTGGCCGTCCGTTCGACTGGCGCAGGAAATGGGCAAAGGTCTGGGACGAGGTCAAGTTCTGCTCGGACCGCTGCCGCGTCGATGCAAGGAAATCTGCGTCCACCAAGGCCAGTGTATCGGGCAATCCGGGAGTGGTGCCATGACAACGCTGCGTTTTGTCCTGGGCGACCAGCTGACGCGGTCGCTGTCGTCACTCGCCGGGCTCGACAAGGCACGCGACGTGGTCCTGATGGTCGAGGTGCAGGAAGAGGCGACGTATGTGCGCCACCACAAGCAGAAAATAGCCTTCCTGTTCAGTGCGATGCGCCACTTCGCGGACTCACTGCGGCAGGAAGGTGTTGTGGTGGATTATGTCACCCTCGACGATCCTGCCAACACACATTCTTTTTCAACAGAGCTGGCGCGCGCGGTGGAACGCCATGGCGCGACGGAGGTTTTCGTCACAGAGCCGGGAGAATGGCGCGTCTGGGAAATGATGCTGGACTGGCGGGAGAACCTGGGCGTTCCCGTCCATATCCGCGAGGATGATCGCTTTCTGTGCAGTCGGGATGAATTCAGGCGCTGGGCGGATGGGCGCAAGCAATACCGCATGGAGTTCTTCTACCGCGAGATGCGCCGCAAGACGGGTCTGCTGATGGCGGGCGATCAGCCCGAGGGTGGGCAGTGGAACTATGACCACGACAACCGCAAGCGCCTGCCGGAGAAAGCAGTGCTGCCCGCTCGCCAGCGCTTTGTCCCGGATGCCACGACCCGCGTGGTTCTTGATCTGGTCGCCGCCCGCTTCGGGGAGCATTTCGGCGATCTCGAACCCTTCGGCTGGGGCGTCACGCGGGGGCAGGCATTGGAGGCGCTGGAGCATTTCATCGAGACATGCCTCGATGGTTTTGGCGACTACCAGGTTGCGATGAAGACGGGGCAGGACTTCCTCTACCACAGCGTGATTTCGCCCGATCTCAATGCCGGTCTGCTGACCGCCCGGGAGGTCTGTGACGCTGCCGAAACAGCCTACCGACAGGGCAGGGCGCCGCTCAACGCGGTCGAGGGGTTCATCCGGCAGGTGCTGGGCTGGCGCGAGTTCGTGCGTGGCCTCTACTGGGCGCGGATGCCGGACTATGCCACAGGCAACCATCTCGAGGCCAAACGCGCCCTGCCTGCCTTCTTCTGG
>JANNFV010000625.1:0-2279 GCA_031380285.1 Hyphomicrobiales bacterium
CCGAAATTCACGATTCGGATTTCCCGATGTGGTGCCGGGGCATGGCTCCCATCACCACCCGGCTCTACAATCTGGGCGGCATGCTGAACCTGCCGATTTCCTGCGGCGGCACCGTGGTGCAGGCCGGCGACGCCATCCTGGCGGATGAGTCAGGCGTGCTGGTGCTGCCCGCTTCGGAAGCCGATGCTGTCGCCGAGGCCGCCATTGCCCGGCAGGAGCGCGGCGAGCGCAACCAGGACCGCATGCGTCTTGGCGAGAAAATGGGCGAGCTTTCGGGCGCATCAAAAATGGTGCGAGACGCGCTGGAGACCAAGGCATGACGGAAGCCAAAACATGACCTTGCGCATCATCCTGCTTGATCTGGGCACCGAGAAGCGGGCGCAGCAGATGCGGGCTTTGCTGCCGCCCGGCTTCAGCCTCGACTACGGCACGGGCCGCGGCGATGCCCACATGATGGAGATCATCCGCGACGCAGACTTTGCCATCGCGGGCCAGGTCGGCGTCAGTGCCGAGGTGCTGGGTGCCGCGCGAAAGCTGAAACTGCTGCACAAATGGGGCGTGGGCGTCGACAACATCGATCTCGAGGCAGCGCGGCGGCTTGGCATCCTGGTGGCGCGCACCACGGGCAGCAATGCCGTCGCGGTCGCCGAGTTCACTTTGGCGATGATGCTGATGGCACTGCGCTTTCCCGCCTATGGTCACCACAAGCTGATGGGTGGTGAATGGCACGGCCCGGGCAAGCTGCCGGGCGAGACGTTCCTGCTCTCGGGCAAGACGGTGGGCATCATCGGGCTGGGCGCCATCGGCCAGACCGTGGCGCGGCTGCTGAAGGGTTTCGGCTGCCGGGTGCTCTACGCCAAGCGCAGCAGGCTTTCTCCAAGTGAAGAGCAGGCGCTGGGCGTCAGCGCGGCCAGCGTCGAGGAGATCATCACGCAGTCCGATGTCATCTCGCTCAACTGCCCCCTCACGCCCGAGACGGCCAACCTCTTCGATGCTGCCGCTTTCGCCCGGATGAAGCCGACGGCGGTGCTGATCAACGCAGCACGGGGCGGCGTGGTGGTGGAGGCGGACCTTGCCGATGCGCTGCGCCGCAAGGTGATCTCGGCCGCCGCCATGGATGTCTTCGCGGTGGAGCCGCTGCCCGCCGACAGCCCGCTGATCGGGCTCGATACCCTGACATTGACACCGCATCTCGCGGCCAGCACGGCCGATACGTTCGAGCCCACGGTGCGGCGCATGTTCGCCAACATGGAACGTGTGGCCAAGGGCGAGCCATTGCCGGAACTGGATCGGGTGGTTTGACTACCGCCCGACCACCCGGGTCAACCCGGCCATGCGGTCCACCAGCAACACGATCAGCAGCGTGCCGACGATCAGGAGCACCGAGAGCGCGGCGATCAGCGGATCGGTGCGCCCCTCGACATAGCGCACCATTTCCACCGGCAGCGTCGAGGCCCTTGGCCCGGACAGGAACAGCGAAATCACGGTCTCGTCGAAGGAGAGCAGGAAGGCGAGGAACGCCGATGCTCCCAGGCCCGGCAGGGCAAGCGGCAAGGTCACGCGGCGAAACACACGGATGGGGCTGGCGCCGAGGCTGGCAGCCGCGGCCTCCACCTCATCGGGCAGAGTCGAGAAGGTCGTCACCATCAGGCGGATCACGAAGGGCAGCGTGACCACGAGATGCCCGAGCGCCAAGCCGGGCAAGGTCGCTGTGAGACGCCAGGGTTGCAGCGCCATCAGCAGGGCCAATCCCAGCACCAGCGTGGGCAGCAGCAGAGGGGCCAGGAAGAAGGCCTTGAGCGCGCGCATCAACGCGCTTTCACCTCTGGAGATGGCGAAAGCGGCAGGCACGCCCAGCAGCAGTGACAGCATGGTGACGATCGCAGCCAGCACCAGCGACAGCCGCAAGCCGCGCATCAACGGCTCGCTGGCGAAGAGACGCTCATACCAGCGCAGCGAATAGCCCGAGGGCGGAAACACGATGAAGCTGTCTGCTGAAAACGAGATGAAGATCACAACGATCACTGGAGCCAGCAGCAGCACATAGACCACTGCTGCCAATCCACCCAGCACAGGCCCCGCGCCCTCCCTCATGCCGCGATCCGCCGGGTGAGCGCCGAATAGGCCGACACGAACAGCATCACCAGGAGAAGCGTGTAGAGGGCCAGCGCCGCCGCCGCGGGCCAGTTCACGTTGATCACGGCCTGATCGAAAATTTCCGTGGCGAGCAGGAACACCCGACCGCCACCCAGCAGCTTGGGCGTGATATAGGCGCTCAT
>JANNFV010000503.1:0-12094 GCA_031380285.1 Hyphomicrobiales bacterium
GCAGCCAATCCCAGTTGCGGCATAACCGAGGGCAGAAACCACTTATAAAACTGCCCCGGACTGTTCAAACAAACCGAGCCACCTCTGTCTGCGCATGACCGGTGTCGTCATACAGCAGATTGGCCGCAAGGTCGCGAAACGACATTGTCTGCGACCTGCCGCTTTCCGCGCCATCTGGTCCTATGTTTCGCATATCCTCCCAAAGAAGTTCACACTGCTGGAATGCGGTGGGATAGCTGTCTGCCTTCGCGGTCGTTTTTGCATTCTCGTCGAAGCCAAGATTTTTCAGGACAGCCCTGCGCAGTTGAAAAGCCGGGTTAGCTTTCCAGTGTTGGCCTTTTTCCAACTGAGTGGCACGCGCGATTGTTCGCTGGAACATGGCTTGCACCAGCCCCGCCCAACTCAAGCGTCCATAGGCCATCGATATGCCTGATCCGACGAAAGCCACCAGACTTCCAATGTTGATGGCACCGGACAGCTGGCTGATTGCGTGGTTCTCGATGAGAGCCGCATCGCTGTTGGCCTGGAGATAATCCCGGGCGAAAGGCCAATGCTGGACTTTGGCGTGAATATCTTTGGTTTTTTCGTCCGACATTCTGGAATGGTTTTTCCGACAGCACTGTACTGTCGCTTTGCCGTCATCATTGCGTCAATCAGTTTTTGCAGCCGGGACGCGAGTGCCCTGTTCGATCCCGTCTTGTGGCCGTTCACCTTGCCAGGCTTCAAATCGCCCGTCTCTTGTCGCAGCTTCTTCCACTTGGAAACACACGAAGGACTGAACTGCAGGGCCGAAGCGATGGACCTGACTGTCTCGCCACGATCAGACCAGGCCAAAGCCCGGGCCCTGAGGTCTTCCGAATAGGCCTGCGTCAGATGTGCTGGCCTGCAACACCAGCACATAGCTTGAATCAGAACAGCATCGATCTGGAAATCCCGATTCCGTTAGACATCGCTGTGCTCTAACCGGGCATGAATCGGCTGCCTGAGTTCGGAATCTGCCTCGGACAGGGCGACGTGCGGGGCGAGATGATCCTAATTTTCGAGCGAACGAACCCGGAGTGCGACTGTGACGACGTTGGGTGAAGCGAGGACACCCACGATTGGGTATGATATGCTCGAAGAGCTACACCTGCAAAACCCAGCCTTCGGACTCCAGCTGTTCTAGGTGATAGTGGAGCGGCTGCAGGCCGGAAGGGGACGTCAGAACAGCGGGCCCGCCGCGTCTTTGCCGGTCGGGTCGATTCCGCGGCGAAACGATGATCAAGATTCTCTGAGGACCGAAGGCGAAAAATGACCGCACCCGCTTGCCCCATCTGCCTCGGACATCGCTTCGGCGCGTTCAACAACCGGCCGCAAGCGCAATGTCTGACCTGCGGATCGTTGGAACGCGGGCGCTATCAATGGCTTGTGTTTCACAAGTGCGCTGTTCTTCGACCCGGTGCCGTCGTCGGGCATTTCGCGCCCGAGCGTTTTTTCATGGATCACTTCGCAGGCCGGCGAGATGTCACCTATCGGGCGTTCGACAAGTATCCTCAGCACTACCGGCATGCGCAGGTCGGGGTGCGCGCGCTTGATCTGTGCACGGGTATGGAGGCCTTGCCGCCAGCCTCTTTCGACCTCCTGCTGCACAGCCATGTCCTTGAGCATCTGCCCTGCAATGTGGAGTCCGTTCTCCGCAACATGAAGCACCTGCTCAAGCCTGGCGGCATCATGCTCTTCTCGGTTCCGATCGATGGAGAGCTTTCGAGCGAAGGTATCGATCCTCCGAAGAATGCCGAGGAGCAGAGCATGCGGCAGCGGCAGGGCGATCATCTCCGGATTTTTGGTCGACGCGACTTTCCGGAGGAGCTCGCCCGTATCCTTGGATCGGACTGCCTCGTCCGGCAGAAGGACCTGTTCACAGACGATGACCTGCTGGCGGCGAATATACCCATCGCTCGCAAGGGAGAGCCGAACGGCAAGAGCGCCTTCCTCTACGTGAAGGATTGACGGCACCGTCGGTCAGCGGATTGTGGATCGGGAGCCCTTCAACAGGCGGCAGATGTCGGGGCTCGCAACGTCCTCGCAGTTCGGCCCTCGGGCGAAGTTATCGTAGAACACCCGCCAGTGGTCCTTTTGGCCGCCATCGCGATATGGGCCGAACTTGAAGTAGAGATTTTGCCCGAGTTCCGGTCCTTCGTGCCCGATACGGCCGGTGCATGAGGCGATCCACGCGCCATTGGCGATGATCTCGATCTCGCCATCGCCGCGCGGCCCCGGCTTGACCTTAAACACGAAGTCGATCCAGCGGGCGTCAACCTTCGGCAACTTTCCGCCGCGCTGCGTCACCTGCACATCAGGCGCGCAACTGTCAAAGCCCTCCAATCCCTTCGCACTTCCATCAGCCGACGTGGCGATCAGTAGCCTGGTCTGTTTCGCGCGCACGCGCTGCATAGCTGGGGCTGGTGCGCCGGAACGGGAGAACGTTTCTTCACCCGGCGTGCGTATCCGGGTCGGCATTGCATCGCTATCGATTGTGATCGCGAACTCACCACGGATGATCCTGATGCCCAGGAAAGGACTATAGTCGCCTGCAGCATTCGGATTGATGGTGCGCTTCCACTGCGCCACCATGTAGCGGTGGTCGGCCGAGGGTGGAGGATCGTCGAGCTTCATCGAGAACGCATACCAGACGGTCTGGCCGTAGGTCGCGCGCACGCTGATGTGCTCCCACACCTCCGCGCGCTCGCTGCAGCCTTCCTGGCCTGGCAGGCATTGCGGGGCAACCGTGAGCTCGAGCGCCTTGGCGCCGGTCCGCACGATCTCGGACTGGAAGCGGAACGTTCCGGCCCGCTGCTCCAAATTGTCCTTGTAGAAAAGGCCGCTAGCCGGGGAAAATGCGTTCCCTTCGAAATCGTCCCGCAGCAGCAGTTTCGACTTGTCAGCCACGGCTCCCATTTCCGAGGTGAGGCTGAAAGGGTCGCTCCAGTGCGCAGCCGGATGGTTGGCCACAAGCGCGAGCAGGGCGTCCAGCGCCTCCCACGCGTGCGCGTCGTGGACAAGGTGATGCGTGAGCACGCCGACAGGCCGCCAGCCGCCGAGACGCGCCTGGGCAAGTTCGGACGTCAGGTCCGCCATCACCGCCGTGGCCAGTCGCCCAACCCGGCCACCTTTCCAGTCCATGAGATCGACATGGGTGTTTACCTGAACGAGTGACGCGCCCAGGTCCGGAAGGGGCCGGGCGAACGTAGAAAGCACATGGAACCCAAGCTCCGGAAGAAGCGCCGCCACTTCGACGCTGATGCGGTTCCAGGGCGGGACGTACCAACTTCCGGCCGCTTCGCCGAAAAGCCCCGTAAGCCGCTCCCGCGCCGCGCCTAGCTCGGCCGCGATTGCTTCAACCCCGCGCTCAAGCGGCGTCTCCTCGGACTTTCGCCCCGGAGGAGCATGATTGACGTGACTGGCGCCGTGAACAGCCACCCTGATCCCTGTTTCTACCGCCAGCCTGTCCGCAAGCGCCTGGTTTGCACTCATTGGGATGACAGCGAGGAGGCATGGTGCCTGGTAACGCCGGAGGCTTTCCAACAGCCTGTCAAGTGATGGTCCGGGCTGACAGGCGTCGTCATCACGCAGCCACAGTCTGGCAATCCGCCCGGCGGCGCGCCAGCGGTCAAGTTCTTCAATCAGTGCAGGGTTATGATAGCCTTCATGCATTGGACATATCCAAGGCGATGCCTGTAACTTGCTCACGACGCGCTATCAACAGCGCTACGCAACGAGATTGCCTTGGAACCTAGCCTTTTTCGATTCATCTGGAGAAACAGTCGGCGTCAGCAACTCGTTGTCCTGGGCATCATCCTGCTGTCCCTGCCCTTCTATTTTGCGTCGTTCGACATACCCAAGCGCATCATCAATGAGGCGCTGCAGGGAAAGGCCTTTTCTCAGGCCGGTGCGACGGTCCGCTTTCTCGAGCTGTCTCTGCCGCTGCCGGATTTCATGGGTGGCTCCATCCCGCTGTTCGATGGCTTTGTGGTTTCGCAACTGGGACTGTTGTGGGGCCTGAGCGGCGTTTTCCTGGTGCTCGTCATCATCAACGGCGCCTTCAAGTACTACGTCAACGTGATGAAGGGCGTGCTTGGCGAGCGGCTCCTGCGTCGCATGCGCTTCGTCCTGGTCGATCAATACCTGCGCTTTCGGCCGGAGGACATTCGCGGGGTCAAGCCGTCTGAAGCCGCCAGCATCATCAAGGATGAAGTCGATCCGATCGGCGGCTTCTCGGGTGACGCGTTCATCCTGCCGGCGTTTCTCCTCATGCAGGCACTGACGGCGCTGATCTTCATTCTCGTCCAGAGTTTTTGGCTCGGTCTCGTCGCGTTCGCGGTCGTGCTCATCCAGGCGGTGGTCATCCCGATCCTGCGCCGCGAACAGTTGCGCCTCACCCAGCTTCGGCAGATCGAATCCCGAAAGCTGGCAGGTCAGGTTGGCGAGATTGTCGAAACGGTCCCCGCGATCCAGGTGAGTGGGTCGGGAACCTACGCCCGAGCCGAAATTGGCGCGCGTTTGGCCACCCTTTTCGATATCCGGGTGCAGCTCTTCAAGCGCAAGTTCTCCGTCAAGTACCTCAACAACCTTCTGGCGCAGGTGACGCCTTTTTTCTTTTACGCCATTGGGGGCTATCTGGCGCTGACCGATACCTTGAACATCGGTCAGCTCGTTGCCGCAATTGCTGCCTACAAAGAGCTGCCGCCCCCGATCAAGGACCTGATCGATTGGGACCAGAGCCGCGCCGACGTGACCGTCAAGTACCAGCAGATTGTCGCACAGTTTCCTTCGACGCTGCTTCCCGTCGAGGCTTCCTCCGACACCGTTGATCGGCTTGCCGACGACGCACCGATCGCCATCAGCGGACTGAAGGTCGCCGACAAGCGTGGGACGGTTCTGCTGGAGAGCCTGACGGTATCGATCCCGCGACCCGGACATATCGCGCTGGTCGGTACTTCGGGCAGCGGGCGTGATGCGCTGGCCCGCGTCCTCGGTCGCCAGATATCCGAGTACAAGGGGCGGATTTCGATCGGACCTGCCACATGGTCAGATCCCAACAATGGCTCGAAGCGCCTGATGATGACCTATGCCGGGCCAGATCCTTTCCTGGCATCAGGCACGCTGAAGGACAATCTCATTGCCCCGTTGCGTCGACAGCCCGAGATGCCTGACCGGGACGACAGCCTTGCCGCCCGGAGGCTGCGTCTGGAGGCCGAATTGAGCGGAACGCCGACACAGGTGCCGGACGATAGCTGGATCGATTTCAGCTGTGCAGGTGTCACTTCGCTTGATGAGCTGAGCGACCGGATGCTGTCGATGCTCAGGACCACCGGACTTGCGGAGGAGGTCTATCGGCTCGGCCTGCTGAGCCGCGTCAACCTGGCCGCTGAACCTGAGCTTGTGGCGCGGGTTCCTGCGGCGCGGGAGCTGATTCTGCGCAATCTCGCCAGCCGGAGCCTAACCCATCTGGTCGAGCCGCTGGATCCCGATCGGTTCAATCGCAACGCAACGCTCGCCGAGAACCTGCTGTTTGGCAGACAGATAGGATCGCGCTTCAAGCCCGGGCAGTTCGCATCGGACCCCTATCTTCGGTCGATTCTGGAAGCGGAAGCGCTGCTGTTCCCTCTGATCGAAATGGGCCTGGTGATGGCGGAGACCGTAATCGAAGTTTTCGCAGACTTGCGACCCGGAGACCCGCTTTTCGAGCGCTTCTCCTCGATCAGCTCCGAGGAAATGCCCGAGTATCAGCGTCTCGCCGACCAGGCCCGCGCGATGAGCAATTTGAGCAGCCTGGCTACTGAAGGACAGGCCCGTCTGATCGAGCTAGGCCTGTCCTACATCGAGCCCAAGCATCGCTTGCAGCTCGTGACGCATCAATTGGAGCGCAGGGTTCTGCGCGCCCGGGAGAGCTTCCGGCGTCATCTCCCTCAAACCTACGCCAGCGATATCGAGTTCTATCATCCCAACAAGTACATTGCCTCTGGAACCTTGCAGGACAACTTGCTTTTCGGTCGTGTCGCCTTCGATGCGCCGGATTCCTTCAACCGTGTTCAGGAAGTCGCGCGAGAATCCCTGCGCGAGCTGGGACTGGACCGTGACATCAATCGCCTTGGGCTCGCCCATGAAATAGGTCCTTCAGGAAAATTCCTTCAGGCCGAGCAGCGTGCCAGCCTGGCGCTTGCCCGCGCTCTCATGCCGGTTGCTGCCGTCGTGGTCATCGACGGGGCGTTCGGCCCCTTCAGCCCTTCGGAAAGCGAACAGATTCTGTCCGGTATCCGGGCAGAGATGTCAGGCCGGTCGTTGATTGTCGCCCTTTCGGATCCAAAGCTGGCAGAAACCTTTGATACTGCGCTGTATTTTGAGGGGCCAAGACTGATGCGGAGCCAAATCGCGTCAGCTCGCGTCTCCGGATTTGCAGCGGGGGACTCCTCTGGTACTGTCAAGACGAACGAGCGGCGTGAAGACCGGAATGAACTCGCTCGGGAGGGCAGGCATGCTATCAAATGACGTTAGCTCTCTCCAGCAGATACCGCTGTTTCGCGACCTGGAAACTGCCAAGATCAAGCTGATCCTGCTGGCGGGCCAAAGAGTAAACTATCGGGTCGGAGATCAGCTTCTCAAGGAGGGTGACCGGGCTGATACCGTCTTCATCATCCTGGAGGGCAAGGCCAAGGTGTTGCGCATGGATGGTGGCAACCACGTGCGTGTCGCAGAAGTGGAAACCGGTGCGGTGGTTGGCGAGATGGGCGTGGTGCTGGACAGGCCTTATTCTGGAACAATCATTGCGGAAACACCTGTTACTGCGCTCAGAATCGACAAGCGTACCTTTCTCGATTTGCTGGCTCAGGTTCCCCAGCTTTCGATGGCGCTGATCCGCGAGCTTGCGGCGCGCCTCCTCGAAACCAGCAATCTCTACGTGAAGGCGCTTTCCCGATGAGCGCCGGTCTGTCGCGCGACACAGGCACGGGAGACGGCAATCACTGGTACTGTCTGAAATCGCTTGAGCGGTCGGCCAGGCTCTGGTCCGGCCTGATCCTTATCGTTTTTGTAACCAGCCATTTCCTCAATCACGCGCTTGGCATCTTCGGCGTAGCGGTCATGGAGCAGGCTCAGGAATGGCGAATTCTGGTTTGGCGGAGCTGGCCGGGCACGATCCTGTTGTTTGGTGCCTTCGCGGCCCATGTTGGACTATCGCTTCGCCGTGTTGTTGGTCGGCGAACCTGGCGCATGCCCTGGATGGAGGCTCTCCAGATCGTGCTGGGTATCCTGATCCCGTTCATACTCCTGGGGCATGTGATTGGCACGCGCGTTCTGAGTTCGCTCGCGGACATCGATGACAGCTACGCCAATGTGCTGCGATACCTCTGGCCAGCCAATGCCTGGGTGCAGTCCCTGGCGCTTGTGGTGGTGTGGGGTCACGGCATGATCGGACTCCACTCCGCTTTCCATGTGCGCCCCTGGTTCAGGCGGTCACTGGTGCCGCTCGCGATCATCGCTGCCATCATCCCGGTTCTGGCCCTTGCAGGCTTCGTGGCGGCGGGACGCGAGGCGGCGAACCTGGCCAAGCCGCCCGAGGTCTGGACAGCGGAACAGCTGGCCATGCAGGTCGCGGCGCTCTCGACAGGCCGCATGCTGCTGTTTGGAGCCGTGGCCATGGTCTTTGGTCTGATCCTCTTCAAGTTCATCCGCTCCCAGCTCGCTGCGCATCTGACCATCCGCTACGTCGGTCACGGAGAAGTCAGAGGCACGCCAGGTCTGACGCTTCTGGAAATCAGCCGCGCCAATCAGATACCCCATCCGTCAGCCTGCGGAGGGCGGGGGCGCTGCTCGAGCTGCCGGGTGCTAGTGACGGAAGGGCAGGAGGGGCTTCATCCTCCATCCGGTCTGGAGCAAAGAATGCTTGAGCGGATCCGGGCTCCACAGAATGTCAGGCTCGCCTGCCAGATTCGGCCGCGCACCGATCTGAGCATCCGCGTCCTGTTGGGAACGCAGACCATGCCCGCCCAGGCAGGGGCCCTCAGTGAATCGTATGATTGGGGTGTCGAGGAGGAGTTGACAGTGCTCTTCGCGGATATTCGCGGTTTCGCTACGCTTGCCAAGAATCAGCTCCCCGCTGATCTGATTGTTCTGCTCAACCGCGTCATGGGGGAGATGACCCAGGCCGTCGAGGCTCGAAAGGGCCGTATCACCACGGTGCAAACTGACGGCATCACAGCGATTTTTGGCCTAGGCGAAAAGTCACGCGCCAGCAGCCGGGCGGCGTTGAATGCGGCGGCCGACATTCTCAAGGCCGTTCACCTCGTCAACAAGGACCTCAGGGCTGCGCTGCCCTTGCCCATCAGGGTCGGGATCGGCATCCATTCCGGCGAAGTTGTCGTGACCAGAGCTGATGATGGGGTGTTTGGTCAGCGAATGGTTGTGATCGGGGAGGCCGTTGTGATCGCCAGTCGGCTGGAAGAAGCGACCAAGGAACTGGCGGCGGATTGCGTGGTCTCGTCCTACACGATTGCCGCCGCGGGGCTTTCTCCGCCAACCGCAGGAGAGCGACCGGTGTATTACAAGAACGGCGCGAACCCGGTGCTCGTCCATGCGTTCGGCGACCGGCAGGATCTGCGCGCGCTGCTCGGCCGCAAGGCGGATCAGCCAGTGTCTCCTGAAGCCCAGCCTGCCTCGGTCTGAAGAAACGGAACAAGCGCGATGTGCGGTTTTGCCGTCTCGATCAGCCGCAACGGCCATGTCAACCGCGAGCGCCTTGGGGCCGCCCTGACGGCGCTCCACCATCGCGGTCCTGATGCGCAGGGCCTGGCTTATATTGCCCTGGCAGGTCAGGCCGGTTCCGGCGATGCCGAGATTGGTCTCGCCCATGCAAGGCTGTCCATCCTCGACCTCGACGCCCGCTCCAACCAGCCATTCCGGCTGGGTTGTCATACGCTTGTCTACAATGGCGAGATCTACAACTATCGCCACCTTGAAAGGGGTATGCCTCTCGCCACAAGCGGCGACACCGAGGTTCTGCTGCGGCTGCTGCTGCGTGACGGGATCGAAGCGCTCAACGCCGCCAACGGAATGTGGGCGTTCTGCTGGCTCGACGAGGAGAACCAGCGGCTCATCGCTGGGCGCGACCGCTATGGCAAGAAGCCCCTGTTCTATGCTGTCGACGGGGACGCGATTCATCTGGCGTCAGAGCCGCAGGCCCTTGCCGCCTTGCTGGGCAAGCCACTTGCGATGCGGGCAGACGGTGTTGACCATTTCATCGCGGATGGCTGGCTGTTTCCTGATCCCTTCGGAGCCACGCATCTGGCTGGACTGCGCGAGGTTCCGCCCGGCCAAGCGCTTGTTCTGGACATCAGGAACTGGACCGTCGAGTTGCGCGAGGCGTTCCCGTTGCCAGTCAATGCTTGGTCTGGGAGTGGAGCGCTGACGGATGAAGCGCTGGCCGAAGTGATGCGCGATGCCGTCAGGTCTCGCCTCGTCTCGGACCGCAAGGTCGGCCTGTTCCTTTCCGGCGGCATCGACAGCACGCTGATCCTGTCGATCCTTGCTGCTGAGGGCCTGACGGAGAACGTCGTCTGTATTACGGGCGACGCCGGCCGCACCGATGATGCGCGCTATGCGAAGGCCTGTATCGATCAGCTCGGCATTTCTGCGCTCGCTGTGCCGTTGCCCTATGACGCTTTGGGGTTCGAGCAGTTTCTGGCGATATGCCGGACACAGGCGAAGCCGTTCCCCATGATTGGCAACATTCTCGGGATGCATGCGCTCTACAAGGCTGTGGCCGATCACGATATCCGTGTCGTTCTCGACGGCACCGGGGCAGATGAGATCTTCGCAGGCTATTGGCACCGCTACTTCGCAGCCGCCCTGCGCGATGCCAAGGCAGCCGGCGACGACGATTGGATCAGAACAGTCAGCCCGACGATGCCCAACAGCTACCGGCATCTCCACGCAGCGAACGCCTGGATGCCGACACGCGAATTCCCTGGCCTTGATGACCTTGCGATGCTGAGGCCTGACGCACGCCGGGCGATCACGGGGACTGCTCCGCAGGACCCACTTCAGGACCACATGGGTACGCTTTCCGAAGCGCTGCTTGTCGACGCGACGGCCGGGCGCATGCAGGAATGGCTCTGGCAGAATGATCGCAACGCCATGGCTTCCAGTGTCGAGAATCGCAGCCCGTTTCTCGACTACCGCCTCGCAGCATGGGCGACGACGCCATACCATCGCAAGTTCGGCGGGCCCTGGAACAAGAGGGAACTGAGAGGCCTCTTTGATCGCTTCGTGCCGCTGCCCACGGCTCAACGGCGCGACAAGCAGGGGTTTCGCTGGGCCTTCGATCACTTCTTCCGGGCAAATCTCGAACCGCTGCTGGCCCTCATCCACGGCTCTGCCGCGGCACGTTGCTACGTCGATCCCGGCGCATTCGCCGATGCCGTCCGCAGTGGGCGCGTTGGCCTCGACAGCAGGCTCCTGCATCGCCTCACCGTCATCGGAGGGCTGGAGGCGACCGGGTGCCGGATGGAAGCCTGACGCTGCCCCTTTATCACCGGTACGGATCGGCGGCGTCGCGCAAACCGTCACCCAGAAAATTGAAGGCGAGAATGACGAGGATCACCGGCACGATGGGAAGCATCAGCCAGGGGTAAAGCGCCACGACGTTGATGTTCTGCGCCTCGTTGAGCATCACACCCCATGAGGTGATCGGCGGGCGCAGGCCAAGTCCGAGGAAAGAGAGCGCTGTTTCTCCCAGGATGGTACTGGGAACCGCAACCGTGGCCTTGGCGATGATATGGCTCATGAAGCCGGGAATCAGATGACGGCCCACGATGCGGGGTGTCCGTGCGCCCATCAACTGGGCGGCGAGGACATAATCCTCCTCCCTGAGCGACAGCAGCTTCGAGCGGACGGCCCGGGCCAGGCTTGTCCAGTTCATCAAGCCGAAAATGATGGTGATGCCGAAATAGACCAGCAACGGACTCCAGGAAGCCGGAATCGTGGCTGCGAGCGCCATCCAGAGCGGTATGTGGGGTACTGACTGGATCACCTCGATGATGCGTTGCGTCACCATGTCGAAGACGCCGCCGTAGTATCCCGCGAGACCGCCGATGATGATGCCGAGAATGAAGCTGACGGCGACGCCGAGCACGCCGATGGTCAGCGACACCCGCGCGCCGTAAAGAATGCGCGAGAAGATGTCCCGGCCGATCCGGTCCGTTCCCATGAGAAACAATGTGCCCTTTTCAGCGGGACAGAACAGGCGTCCGCTGGACTCGAAAAGGCCCCAGAAACTGTACACCTCTCCCCTGCAGAAAAAGCGGATCGGCTGCACTTTTGATGGTTCGACCTCATAGTTCCGGCGCAAGGTCTCCACATCCAGCTTCTGCTGGTAGCCATAGACGAATGGACCAATGAAGCGACCTTCGTGGAACAGATGGACGCTCTGTGGAGGAGCCCTGACGAACTCCGTGTTACGGGTCTGTCCGCTATAGGGTGCAAAAACCTCGCAGAACATGGCGATGACATAGACGGCGAGCAGAAAAGCCCCTGACCAGACGGCGAGCTTGTGACGCTTGAACTTGAGCCACATCAGCTGCCATTGCGAAGCCAATGCTGCCTTTTCCTGCCCTGGCGTCAGGCGCGCCACGGAATAGGCATCGAACGGGGCGGCAGAAACGAAATGCGGCAAGGCCTTGTCGGCGGAGGGCAGTGCTGTCATTTGGACGCCCCACCCTGCAACCTGACCCGCGGATCGAGCAGGACGAGCGCCAGGTCCGAGATCAGCACACCGATCACCGTCAGGATCGCGAGAAACATCAGGAACGAACCAGCCAGATACATGTCCTGCGCCTGGAGAGCACGGATCAACAGGGGGCCTGTGGTGGGCAGTGACAGGACGATGGCGACGATCTCCGCCCCTGAGACAACCTCCGGCAGCACGCTGCCGATGTCCGAGACGAAGAAGTTCAGCGACATGCGGAACGGGTACTTCATCAAGGCCCGCCTTGGTGGCATGCCCTTGGCTTTCGCTGTCGTAACGTACTGCTTTTCAAGCTCGTCGAGAAGATTGGCCCTG
>JANNFV010000675.1:0-5247 GCA_031380285.1 Hyphomicrobiales bacterium
TCTCCGGCGCAACACTGGCCTTCCTGCATGGCATGACCGAGCTGTCTTCGACCATCGTTCTCTACCGCCCGCCCTGGAAGCCGATGACCGCCGTGATCTTCGAGAACACCATCACGCTGGGCGCGGATTTCGGCATCGCCGCTGCCATGACGGTGTTGCTGATGGTCATCCTCTACGGCCCGCTGTGGCTCATCACGCAGAAGACACGCGGGCAAATGGCAAGGGTTGGAGCGGTGTGATGGGAACAGCAATCGCGATCCGCCATGCGACGAAGGATTTCGGCCGCAAGAAGGCGCTGGACGATGTCTCGCTCGACATCCGACCCGGCGAGTTTTTCACGCTGCTCGGCCCATCCGGCTGCGGCAAGACCACGCTGCTCAGGGCCATCGCGGGCTTCAACGATCTCACCCATGGCGAGATCCTGTTCGATGGCCGGAATGTGGCCGGGCTCGAAGCCTGGAAACGCGGCATCGGTTTCGTGTTCCAGAACTACGCGCTGTGGCCCAACAAGACCGTGTTCGAGAACATCGCCTATGGATTGCGCATCCGGAAGCAGGATGAGGCAACCGTGCGTTCCAAGGTGGCTGATGCGCTCGCCATGGTGCGCCTGGTCGATGTGGAGCAACGCTACCCCGGCGAAATGTCCGGCGGCATGCAGCAGCGCATCGCCATCGCCCGCGCCCTGGTGGTGGACCCGCCGATCCTGCTGCTCGACGAGCCGCTGTCCAACCTCGACGCCAAGCTGCGGGTGTCGCTGCGCCGCGATATCCGCGAGATCCAGAAGCGGCTTGGCCTCACCGCAGTCTATGTCACGCATGACCAGGAAGAGGCGCTGGAAGTATCCGACCGCATCGCCGTCATGAGCCAGGGCAGGCTGGAACAGGTGGGCACGCCGGAGGATATCTACGAGCGGCCGGAGCGGGTCTTCGTGGCGGACTTCATCGGTGCCGCCAACCTCATCAAGGGATCGGTGAGCAAGGGCATGTTCATCGCGGAAGCTGGTGGGACATTGCCCTTGGCCGGTGGCGGCGATAGCGGACCCGGCACGCTGCTCATCCGACCCGAACACGTGGTGCTGTCAGCCACGGGTGGCATCCCTGGCATCATCGCCAATCATTTCTACGCGGGCGTGAACCGGCGCTACCGCGTGGTCACGCAGGCCTTCGGTGACATGACCGTCGACACGGCCACGCGCCATGACGAGGGCAGCAGCGTCGGCGTGACCTTCAGCCAGACCCGCCTGCTCAAGGACTGATCGAAGGCTTCGCAGGCGCCCGCAGGAACAGCAGCAGCACCACCAGCAAGGCTCCGCCCAGTACGAGATGGATCGTGGCATAGGCGTCTACCGGGGCCGTGCCCGACGCCGTAGCCAGGCGCATGGACTGGCCGCTCAGGGCCTGCAGCACTCCCGCGCCGCCGATGGCAAGAAAGTTGAGGCAGGTGACGCCGCGCCCCAGCAAATGGTCGGGAAAGAACTGGCGTCCATGGCTGAGCAACAGGCTGTAGGTGAGGCCGAAGAAGCCGAGCGCCACCAAGATCAGCGCAGCGCCCGTGCCGCCGATGGCCGTTCCCAATCCCAGCAGCAGGAACAATCCGACGGTGAGCGCATTGCCGATGACCGCCGGTGTCTTGGGGCCGGAAAACCAGCGTGCAGCAGGCCCGCAGGCCAGAGCACCCAGCGCCATCGCCAGCGACATGGCGAAGACCCAGTTGCCCCGCGTGAGGGCATCCATGCCATGCACCTGGTCAAGATAAGGCCCGACCCACAGGCCGCGCTCGGTGGCAATGACGCCGTAGCTCACGAGGTGCAGCGGAAAGGCGAACCACAAAGGTTTGATCCGCGCTATGGCCAGGATATCACCCAGGACGGACGCCTTGCCGCCGTCCGCGCGGACGACCTTCGGCGGGTCTTTCAGGAACAGCAGGATCAGCACGGCAGCGACCGCCATGGCGAGGCCGACACCCGCCATGCTCCAGCGCCAGCCGAAGGTGACGGCGGCGAGCGTAAGCGGCGTGGCGGCCGCGAGATTGCCGATATTGCCGAACCCCACCATCATCGAGGACAACATGGCGAAGCGTGCTGCCGGTTCCGTCCGCCCGAAGATGTAGAGCGACGCCATCAGCATGGGAGAGCAACCGACGCCGATGAGCGCCATGCCCATCACGCTGACCCAGAAGCCCGGCGACACCGCGAACAGCAGCGCCCCCACCACGCCCGCCAGCATCAGGCCCCCCATGCTGCGGCGCGGACCGACGGTATCGAGCAGATAGCCCACCGGAAACTGGAACAGCGCGAAGCTGATGAACCACGCCGCGCCCACCCAGCCGAGCTCCGCCGGGCCAAAGCCAAGATCGCGCGTCAGGTCGCCCGCAATGATCGTCAGGAACGAGCGGAAGAACTGGCTGAAGAGATAGGCGAAGAGGAGGAGGGGGAAGGTCACGGGAATATCAGGTCGGCGGTGCGTCGGTGGTCACCTTCGCGGGACCGGGCCTGAGAATCAGTGAGGGCTTGAAGGGTAAGCTCGATGTCATCGGCATTGATGTAGGTGCCGAGATCGATATCGGGCAGATCAGCCAGCACCTTGATCAAGGATGACTTGCCCGATCCATTGGGGCCGACAATAACGACAAGGCTGGGCGAAGGCATTCAGGTCAGCTGCCTTTTGCCTTTGATTGTGGCTGGTATTGAAATGACACTTTCCGTTCAGAGAAACCCGCTAAAGTGCTTTCTTCCATGGGTGCCCCTCGTTGGCGTAGCAAGGACTTCACATCTTCACTGCGGTTATTAGTCCCTTCTCGACTGCGGAGAAGTTGCTCTTTCTTGCTTTCTGGCCGCAACGCAATCCGGTCATCGACAATCTCCAGCGTCCCATCGGGATGGAGACGTGTGAGAACCTTGATCTCGTCGCCAGACGCTAAGCGAAATTTGGTCATACCGGGAGAAGGCAAGCCCGCGCCGTGCGCCCGAGCGAGGGCATCCGCGCCCGCAGCAGCGCCCGCAGCATCAAGCTGCTCAATCGTCAAACCTGCAAAGCGTTTTTCACCCATGCATATATTCTAGCACATTCTTACGCCTAGCGCACCCGCTCCAGCACGCTGGTATAATTCGCCACCGCCGCTCCGCCCATATTGAAAATCCCGCCGAGCTTGGCCCCCTTCACCTGGATGCCCTCCGGCGCTTCTCCCGTGAGCTGCATGGCGGTGAGCACATGCATCGACACGCCCGTGGCCCCGATGGGGTGGCCCTTGGCCTTGAGGCCGCCTGAGGCGTTTACCGGAAGCTTGCCGCCGATCTCGGTCCAGCCCTCCTTGATGGCGGTGGCGCCCTGCCCCGGCTTGGTCAGGCCCATGGCCTCGTATTCGATCAATTCGGCGATGGTGAAGCAGTCATGCGTCTCGACGAAGGAGAGGTCATGGATGGAGAGGCCCGCCTGTCCCAGCGCCCGCTGCCAGGCGACTGAGCAGCCTTCGAATGCCAGGATATCGCGCTTGGACATCGGCAGAAAATCCTGGGCATGGCCAACGCCGCGGAAATACACTGCGCGTTTCATGCGCAGGGCCGTGTCCATGTCGGCCAGCACCAGTGCTGCCGCGCCGTCCGAAACGAGGCTGCAATCCGTGCGCTTCAAAGGCCCCGCCACGAACGGGTTCTTCTCGCTTTCCGTGCGGCAGAAATCATAGCCGAAATCCTTGCGCATCTGGGCGTAGGGGTTGCCCACGCCGTTCTTGTGGTTCTTGGCCGCGATCATGGCCAGCGCATCCGACTGGTCGCCATATTTCTGGAAATAGGCCCCGGCGATCTTGCCGAAGACACCGGCAAACCCGGCAGGTGTCTCGCCATCTTCCGGCAAATAAGAAGCGCGCAGCAGGTTTTCGCCGATCTGCGGCCCGGGCGTCTTGGTCATCTGCTCGACGCCGACGACGAGCACGATCCGGGCCTTCTTCGCGGCAATCGCGGTGATGCCCTGATGCACGGCAGCGGAACCCGTGGCGCAGGCGTTCTCGACGCGGGTCGTCGGCTTGAAGCGCAGCCGATCATCCGCCTGCAGCACCAGCGACGCCGTGAATTCCTGGCGGCTGAACCCGGCGTTGAAATGCCCCATGACGATCTCGTCCACATCACCGGGTTCGATCCCCGCATGGGCCATGGCATCGGTCGCCACGCGCACCACCATGCTCTCCAGCGTCTCGGACTCGTGCTTGCCGAAAGGCATATGGGCCCAGCCCACGATGGCAGCGGTCATGCGTCTCTCCTGTCAGGTCAGGGCGCGAGAATGCCCTGTTCCAGCCGACGATTCAATTGCGCCTTTGGGATCAGGGTTTTCGCCCCGGCAGGGACCGTGCGCCAGAACAAATCCTGGCCTATCGCCTCCCCAGCGCCCGCAGGATCAGCGCAACACCCGCGCCAAACGCTGCGCCGATCAACGCGCCCAGAATGTAGCGCGGTGCGGGCCAGGTCCAGAAGAACTGCCCCGTCTGCTTGAACAGCGGCACCAGAACGCCGTTGCCCAGCAGGAACGGCCCGATCAGGCCATAGATGATGCCGCGCAGCACCGTGTTCGCCACCGGAATCAGATGCCCCAGGGCCGCGAAGGCCACGCCCCACAGGCCGCCCCAGAACATCTGGTTGGCGAGCAGCGGCAGACCGATCCCCGTCTTCATCGGCGTGATGTTCCACGGGAAATTCGGCGTCTGGCCCATCAGCCAGAGCAGGAACACCATGCCCTGATGGAAGATCAGGACGGCCAGCACCCCCGCGACAAAACCGAGGACAAGCGTTTTCCCGCTGAGATTCATGTGCTGACATGCCTTCTTGTGTGATCCCGCAAGAAGACCCGGGAAAGGCATCAAGGTCAAGCGTTGAACGGGAGCGGAATGCGCTCCGGCGATCCTACCGCAAACGCTGGAACGGCCTGTTTCCCGGCACGAACTCCAGGGGCGCAAAGGCGGGAATCACCATCCGCGGCTGGGCCTTGGCACGGGCCACGGCCACGGCGCGGGGTTGCTTCTTCTGGGCCACCATGGTGCGGCCGGAATCAGGCGCCACGCCATTGATGGCGATGCGGGTGGAGCCCTGTCCGTGCTGCTTCACCAGGCTGAACAACTCACGCGCATTGCCAGGCGCAAGCCGGATGCAGCCATGGGACGCAGGCGCACCCAAACGCCCAACCGCCGAGGTGCCATGGATGGCGAAGCCACCCTTGAAGAAGATCGCATGGGGCATTGCACCCTGGTATTTGCGCGACC
>JANNFV010000686.1:0-3932 GCA_031380285.1 Hyphomicrobiales bacterium
GGAAGCCTTCCTTCTTGAGCGAAGGCCGCAGGGCCGGCTCATAGTAGGTCAGCGCCTTCGAGATGCCGTGGCGCACCGCACCGGCCTGTCCTGAAAGACCGCCGCCGGTCACCGACACCATGACATCATCCTGGGTCATGCGGTCGACGAGTTGCAGCGGCTGCGTCAGCACCATGCGCAACACGGGCCGGGCGAAGAACACCTCGACCGCCCGGTTGTTCACCACGATCTTGCCGGAGCCGGGCTTCAGCCAGACCTTGGCGACGGCGTTCTTGCGCTTGCCGGTGGCATAGGCACGGCCAAGCTTGTCGAGCTTCTGGACGTGTTTGGGAGCCTCGGCCTGCACGGCAGCAGCGTTGCCGCCCTTGAGATCGGCGAGGGAGTTGAGAACTTCGGCCATTATGCTGCCCTCACGTTCTTGCTGACTGAATTCTTGCGGTTCATGCCTGCGATATCGAGCGCCGACGGCTGCTGGGCTTCATGCGGATGGCTGGTGCCCTTGTAGACGCGCAGGTTGCTCATCTGCTGACGGGCCAGAGGGCCCTTCGGCATCATGCGCTCCACGGCCTTTTCCACAATACGCTCCGGGAAACGACCTTCGAGGATGAACTTGGCAGTCCGCTCCTTGATGCCGCCGATATAGCCGGTGTGGTGGAAATAGACCTTCTGCTCGGTCTTGCGACCGGTGAAGACCACCTTTTCCGCGTTGATGACGATGACGTTGTCGCCGCAGTCGACGTGGGCTGTGTAGGATGGCTTGTGCTTGCCGCGCAGGCGCATCGCAATGATCGAGGCGAGGCGGCCAACAACGAGGCCGGTGCCGTCGATCACAACCCACTTCTTGTCGACCTCGGCCGGCTTCACGGAGACCGTGGAGTTGGTGAGGGCTACTCTCATGAAAGAGGTTCCATGGTTGATGACAAAAAGAAACGCGGCGAGCAGGGTTGCTCGCCGTTGGTGGTCGTATGGGGGAAAGGCCGGGTGCGGTCAAGCGATATCTGACGTCGAAATTTGCATCAAATCATTCAATATCAGATACTTAGATTATACGGTATTATTTTACCGCAAGTGATCAGCGCGGTGGAATGCTGTATGTCCCTGTCGCGTGGGCCACCGGCTCGGCCTCGCCCTCCGAGAACAGCGTGACCTCGCCCACGGCCAACCGCTTGCCAATCTTCAGCATGCGGCATTCCGCAACAAGCGCGCCCTGGGCAGGCTTGCGCAGAAAATTGATGTTCAGGTTCGTTGTGACGGCCAACCCCACCGGACCGATGGCTCCCAAAACAGCGACATAGAATGCCAGATCGGCCAGCGTGAACATGGAAGGGCCGGACAAGGTGCCACCGGGCCGCACATTGCGCTCGTGATAGGCCATCCGCATGCGGCAGGTGCCATGGCCCACCGCTTCGATACTGAAGATGCGCCCTCCCAGATGGATCTGCGGAAATTCGCGATCAAGGAAGGCTTCCATCTCTGCGATGGTCATGGGGGCGGGTTGCTTGTGGGCATTTTGCATGGGTGGTGTCTGCACTTTGAGGAGAACACGGATAGCGCTATCCTCTTCGCATGAGCCTGCAAAGCCCCCTTCCCGCCCTGACGCGTATCGATGCTGGCGGTATCGCCATCCTGACGCTGTCCCGACCCGAGACGCGCAATCCGCTTTCCGAGGCGCTGCTGGCCGCATTGGCCGCCGAGCTTGAGGCGATTGCTGCCGATGGAACCCTCCGGGCCGTGATCCTGGCGGCGGAAGGGCCGGTGTTCTGCGCCGGGCATGACCTGAAGGAAATGTCGGCCCGGCGCACCGATGCCGACCGGGGCCGCGCCTATTTCACGGATATCCTGGGGCGCTGCTCCCGGCTGATGCAGCAGATCGTCAGCCTGCCGCAGCCCGTGATCGCGGCGGTGGAAGGCGTGGCAACAGCGGCGGGGTGCCAGCTCGTGGCCTCCTGCGATCTGGCGGTGGCGGGCGCTCAGGCGCAGTTCTGCACGCCGGGTGTGCATATCGGCCTGTTCTGCTCGACGCCGATGGTGGCCCTGTCGCGCAGCGTGGCGAACAAGCACGCGATGGAGATGCTGCTGCTGGGCGAGATGATCGATGCGCAGACGGCTCATCGCTACGGCTTGGTCAACCGCGTGGTGGGGGCAGGCGGAGCACTGGAGGAGGCGACGGCGATGGCGCAGATCATCGCCAGCAAATCGCCGCTCACCGTGAAGACCGGCAAGCAGGCATTCTACCGCCAACGCGAGATGGACCTCGTCGAAGCCTATGACTACGCCAGCCACGTCATGGTGGAGAACATGCTGGCGCGCGACGCCGAGGAAGGCATCGGGGCTTTCGTGGAGAAGCGGGAACCGATCTGGGAGGGGCGGTAGATTACGGTTGCACAAACGCCGTGCGTCCTGCGAGGCTCGCCTCCGGCTCGCACCTCAGGATGAGGAGATCAACGCATTGCAAGTCTCAAGTTTCCTCATCCTGAGGTGCGGAGCGAAGCGAAGCCTCGAAGGACGCACGACGCTGGTGCGACGCAAAAAGGCCGCCCGGAGGCGGCCTTTCGCTTGGGTTTGAAACCTCGGGCGGTCAGAACCTGTAGTTCACGCCGAGGCGGGCGATGTGGCCGGTGTTCTTGCGCTCGACCGCGAGTGTCGTAAACGGACCGCCCTGGAATGGCGTGGTCTGTCCCGCCGTCTTGCCAAGGTCATAATAGAGATACTCGGTCTTGAGCGACCAATTGCGGTTGAAGGCATATTCGGCACCCGCACCCAGCACATAGCCGAGTTTGGTAGCCGTGCTGTTGTACGTGACGCGCACGCCCGGTCCGCCAGCAACCGAATCGTACTTGACCTGGCCGTAAGCCAAGCCGCCAGTTGCATAGACCAGAAGCTGCGGCGAGACCGCAAAGCCGAGACGGCCACGCAAGGTGCCAAGATAATCCATGCGGGTCGAGGCGTTGTAGTAGGAACCGATGCCGGTGTTCACAAACTGCGCACTCTTGCGGGCATCCGTGAACTGGATGTCAGCTTCGACGCCCACAACAAACGCCGTTCCGGTCATCTGATAGTTGTAACCGATCTGCACGCCGCCGATGAAGCCCTTGGCATCCAGTGGAACGCTGCTGGGGAACTGCCTGGCGGCGAAGATGGCGGGCAAAATGTTGGTTGGATCAGCGCCAGGAGCAACCGAGGCATTCTTGTTGCCAGCCCATGTGTAGCCCCCGTTCACGCCGACATAGAATCCCGTCCAGCTGAAGGCCGGAGCAGCAGCGAAAACGGGTGCCGCGCTCCTCTGTGGCAAGTCTGCGGCGAAGGCCGCTGTGGTGGAAGCAAGAGCTGTAAGGCTGAGACCAGCCGCCATCAGAATTCTGTTCATTTTCATAGCCTTGTAGTGAGCCAGCAGGGTGCAGGCCGCAGGGTTGACCTGCTCGGGATAGCGTCCGGATTCACGGCGCTCAAGCCCAAATCGCGGCTGTGACGTGTCCAAAAGTGGTTGGATTTTCAGGCGTGCAAGTTTGCAGGGGTAGTGGCGGCATCAACAAAAAAGCCGCCCGGAGGCGGCTTTGATGCGGATGGGCCGGGAGCCGGGTCAGAACTTGTAGTTCACACCAATGCGAGCAATGTTGAGCTTGGTCTTGTTGGAAAGCTCTGCATTCGATGTCGGGACGCCAGTGACTGCCCCGTGGCTGTAGTTCGTCTTGCCCAGATCAACGTAGAGGTATTCAGCCTTCACAGTCCAATTGTTGGTGAAGGCGTATTCCACACCGGCACCCAATACATAACCGGTACGGGTGTTGGAGGATGAACCAGCCAGACCAACGGAAGGCGCACCATTGGGACGGAAATCGATCTGATCAGTCACCTTCACAGATGCGAAGGCAACACCACCTGTGCCGTAAACCAGGAAGCGATCAAAGGCGAGGCCGAGACGGCCACGGATG
>JANNFV010000034.1:0-3051 GCA_031380285.1 Hyphomicrobiales bacterium
TCAGCTTGGCGAGCATGGTGATGGGCAACCTGTGCGTGACATCGCGCGGCAACTGCTACACCCGCCCGCGCCCGGCCAATTCGTCCTGCGCCTGCGAGGTGCCGGGCTTTGGCCTGAAGCGCGGCGCGATCCTGTCGCCCAACCAGGGTTGGTGACAGGGAATTTCGGTCAGCCGCTGATCCGCTCGACCTGAGCACCGCAGCGCTGGAGCTTCTTCTCCAGCGCCTCGAAGCCGCGGTCGAGATGATACACGCGGTGCACCACGGTCTCGCCCTCTGCCACCAGGCCACCGATCACCATCGCCACCGATGCCCTGAGATCGGTGGCCATGACCTGGGCACCCTTCAGCGTCTCGACGCCCTCGATCACCGCCATGTCGCCGTCCAGCCGTATCCTGGCACCCAGGCGTGCCAGTTCCTGCACATGCATGAAGCGGTTCTCGAAGATCGTCTCGCGGATGTGCGACACGCCCTTGGCGCGGCACATCAACGCCATGAACTGCGCCTGCAGATCGGTCGGGAACCCAGGAAAGGGCTCGGTGGTGACGTCGACCGGGACCAGATCGCCGCCGTTGCGTGCGATGCGGATGCCGTTGGCCTTTTCTTCCACCGTGACACCCGTGCGCCTCAGCACGTCGAAGGCGGCTTTCAGCAGGTCGAAACGGGCGTTCTCCAGCAGCACGTCACCCCCGGCCATCGCCACCGCCATGGCATAAGTACCGGTTTCGATGCGGTCGGGCAGGACGGAATGACGCGCCCCGTGCAGGCGGCTGACGCCCTGGATTTCGATGGTGGCCGTTCCCGCACCGGTGATCTTGCCGCCCATCTTGTTGAGCAGATCGGCAAGATCGACGATCTCGGGTTCACGCGCCGCATTGTGGATGACCGTCTTGCCATCCGCCAGCACGGCAGCCATCAGCGCGGTGTGGGTGGCCCCCACGGACACCTTGGGAAAGAAGATTTCCGCGCCCTTCAGGCCGTTGGGTGCATCGGCGAGCACGTATCCCGCCTCGATCTGGATGCGCACGCCCAGCCGTTCCAGCGCCTGGAGATAGAAATCGACCGGCCTGGTGCCGATGGCGCAGCCGCCCGGCAGCGAAACCTTGGCCTTGCCCATGCGCCCCAGCAATGGCCCGATGACCCAGAAGCTGGCGCGCATCCGCGACACCAGTTCGTATGGCGCGGTGGTGTCAACGATCTGGCGTGCCGAGAGATCGATGGTCTGCCCGGTTTCCGTGCTCTGGCCGACGAGACGACCGGCGATCTTGTGATCAACACCGTGGTTGCTGAGAATGCGCAGAAGCTGCGTCACGTCGGACAGGCGCGGCACGTTGTCGAGCGTCACGACGTCGTCGGTCAAAAGCGCCGCCGTCATCAGCGGCAGTGCCGCGTTCTTCGCACCGGATATGGGAATCACACCGTTCAGTCTTGGGCCGCCGGTGATGGTGATCCGATCCATAGGTAACCGTCTTTTCCGTTTGCTGACGTTGGGGAAGAGGTGCGTGCTGTCAAAATGTCAACGCTAAGGCATGTTTTTGACAACACTTGGCTCGGTTGCTTTGATGCATTCCGTTGCACCGTCTGCATCCAAAGCCTGGCTTGCGGCCCTTGCCTTGTTTTTTCTTTGTCCGAGATTTCTGCGCAAAGCCTCTGCCAGGCGCAATTTTCGGAGTGATTTCGCATCCGGCTTTTCCGACACCGGCAACGCCCTTCTGTAGACGCGCGGGTTTAGTCTCCTCGCGGCATTTGCGCAAGACACCCGGACAAATGCTTAACGGTGCAGGCTGGCAAGGGCTGCTGGAATTGCTCCGTTAATCACCCGAGTCCTAAGTGTTACTCAGGGGATTTTGACACATGACTTCACAGCCCGCACCCAAGCGAACGCTCTCCGGTTTGGCGCAGAATCTGTCTGGGGCGAACCAGAAGACGGACTTTCTGCGCGCCCTTCAGGAGATCTGCCGGACCAGCGGGGCCAAGCATGCGGCCTTCCTGATGCGCCATGTGCCTGGCGTGGTCGGCGATGATCCCTATGGCATCGACACCTATGGCGAGACCTGGCGCAAGCATCTGGACGATTCCAACTTCACGGTGGGTGAGCCGATCAAGACACTCAGCGATCACGCGCGACATCCCGTTGACTGGTCGCAGATGCCCCGGGTCCGGATTCGCGTCAAACGCTTCTTTCGGGATTTTCAGGACTTCCAGCTTGGCCGCCAGGCCCTCACGGCGACCTTTCGCGGCCCGTCGGGTGACCGGTCACTGCTGACCTTGACCAGCGACGTCTCGGAAAAGCGCTGGGAAACCTGCAAGGCAGAGCTGACGGCTGCAATCGGCCTCCTGCACCCGATGTTGCACAACGCCGTGCTGAAGGTGCGCTTTGGCATCGATGATGTCGATGTCATACGCCTGACCCCGCGCGAGCGGGAATGCCTGGTCTGGGCCGCTCATGGCCATACCAGCCGCGAGATTGGCGCGAACCTCGGCCTGACGCCGGCCACGGTGAACTTCTTCATCGATTCGGCCGTGGGCAAACTGGCGGCCTCGAACCGGGCCCATGCCGCCGCCAAAGCTGTTGCGCTCGGCCTGATCGCACCGCCGCGCTGACCCAAGCCATGGTGGCTCGACGCGAGGGAGCCGACCAGGGAGCATCCGTCGGCCAGAGGGCCACAGCCTGTGTGGCACTCTTCATCGTTGCATGTGTTGCCGCCGTTGCTCCCGCACCAGCCGCGCTGCTTGCGATCACGGCTTCTCCCGTGTTCCTGGCCTTCATGATGGTGCAGCTTGCCGCTGCCTTCGAGCCCTTGCCTCAGGTGAAGGCAACGCCGGTCCCCTCCCATACCATCCGAAGCTGGCCGGTCTATTCCGTGCTTGTTCCGCTGTTTCGGGAGCAGGCCGTGCTGGGCCAGTTGCTCGCGTCCCTGTCCGCGCTGGACTACCCCCGCGACGCGCTGGACATCGTGCTCCTGCTGGAGGCCGACGACGGGGAGACCGCGCAGGGGCTGCAAGGCTGGACCTTGCCGGAGTGGATTCGCATCGTGGTTGTGCCTCCCGG
>JANNFV010000080.1:0-1541 GCA_031380285.1 Hyphomicrobiales bacterium
GCGCCGTAGAGCAGGCGCGAGAGATAATCCCGGCCCAGATTGTCAGTCCCCAGCGGGTGCAGCCCTGTTCCCTTGGCGTGCCACAGCGGCGGGATCAGACGCTTTGTGAGATCCTGCGCATAGGGATCATGGGGCGCCAGCCAAGACGCGAACAGGGCACAGAACACGATCACCCCGAACAGCGTCAGCCCCGCCAGCAGGCCGCGATGGCCCAGAATGCGCCCGCGCAGCTTCAGCCAATCGGCACGGCGTTCTTCCTCTGCTGTGAGGGCAACTGCGGTCATGCCTTGCCCGCCCTGAGTCGGGGATCGATCCAGGCATTGAGCAGGTCGCCGCCCAGCGTCAGCAGCACATAGGTCACGGCCAGCAGCATCAGCACGGCCTGCGTCACCGGGAAATCCTTGTGGGTAATCGACTGGTAGGCGAGATAGCCCAGGCCATCGAGGGCGAAGATCGTCTCGATGATGATGGAACCACCGAGCAGGAAGCCGAGTTGCACGGCGGCCAGCGCCACGACCGGCACCAGCGCGTTGCGCAGCGCATGGTTCAGCACGACCTTGCGTGGCACCTGCCCCTTGGCATGGGCGGTGCGGATGAAATCGGAGTTCAAGACCTCGATCATCCCGGCCCGCACCAGCCGCATCAGGGGTGGCGTGGCATAGTATCCCAACGCGATGGTGGGCATGACAAAATGCCACCAGGTGCCGCTGCCGGACACCGGCAACCATCTGAGCTGGATGGAAAACAGCATGATCAGTAGGAGCGCGAAGAAGAAATTCGGCAGCGCCTGTCCCACGACGGCGATGGAGAGCGCCGTACGGTCGATCCAGGAATTGGGCTTCAGCGCCGCGATCACGCCAAGCGGTATGGAGAGTGCCAGCGCAAACACGATGGACAGCAAGCCAAGCCACACCGTGGTGCCGATCTTGTCCGCGATCAGCCCGGCCACGCCCGTCTTGAAATAGAGCGACTGGCCGAAATCGCCGGACAGCGTGCGCCCAAGCCAGTCGAGATATTGCACGATCAATGGTCGGTCGAGCCCGTAGGTCTTGCGCACCAGATCGATGTCAGCCTGCCGCGCGCCTTCACCCGCGATGGCCAGCGCCACGTCGCCCGAGAGGCGCAGCAGCAGGAAGCTCACGGCGGAAACGACGATGGCGACGGCGAGCGCGAGGCAGAGGCGCTTGAGGGTGTAGGTCAGCATGGGTGGTCCGGCATTGCGTTGCCTCGGCGCGGTGCGTCCTTCGAGGCTCGCTGCGCTCGCACCTCAGGATGAGGGAGGTTGAGTTTGGCCGCTGCCGAAGCGCCGATGTCAGGCTCCATATTCCTCATCCTGAGGTGCGAGCGGTAGCGAGCCTCGAAGGGCGCACAACGCTGATGCAATTCCAATGCTGCCATGCGCACACCGACGAAACCTGCTCGTCACTTCCAACCCACCTCCCACAGCCTGGGCAATTCATCCGGATAGGTCTTCATGTCGAGGCCCTTGCCCATGACGTAGAACGTCACCAGCGAGTAAAGCGGCACGCCCAGCGCGCGCT
>JANNFV010000083.1:0-3199 GCA_031380285.1 Hyphomicrobiales bacterium
GTGGCGTCGGATCACGTAGGGCAGGTCGTTGTGGCCATCGACCAGCGGCACGCGCTCGAGAAAGGCCCTGGCCTGGGCAAGGGTTGCGGGTTTTACCATGGCTCTATCCCGCTGATTCATGGGCCAGATGGCGCCAAGCTGTCGAAGCGCCACGGTGCGCTCGGCGTGGAGGCCTACCGCGCCATGGGGTATCTGCCTGCGGCGTTGCGCAACTACCTTGTCCGCCTGGGCTGGAGCCACGGCGACCAGGAAGTGTTCTCGACCGACGAGATGAGCCAGCTCTTCGACCTGAAGAATGTCGGACGCTCCGCCGCACGGTTCGACTTTGCCAAGCTCTCCAATCTCAACGGCCTTTACATGCGCCAGGCCGAGGACAGTGCCTTGCTTGCAGCACTTGAAGAGATGCTGCCCTATGTCGAGGGAGGCACTGCATTCGGCGCATCCCTTGATGCAGCGGGTCGTGAACGCCTGCTCAGGATGATGCCCGGTCTCAAGGAGCGGGCGAAAACGCTGGTGGAACTGCTGGATGGCGCGAAATTCCTGTTCGCCAAGCGCCCGCTCGCGCTCGACGAAAAGGCCGCCGCCCTGCTCGAAGGCGACGGTCGCCAGCGTCTGGCGGATGTCGTCCTGGCGCTGGAAGGCGTTTCGACCTGGGATGTTGAGTCGACAGAAGCTGCGGTGCGGCAATTGTCGGAGACGTCTGGCGCAAAGCTCGGCCAATTGGCGCAGCCACTCCGCGCGGCGCTGACGGGACAGGCGACATCGCCCGGCATCTTCGATGTCCTGGCGGTACTGGGCCGGGTGGAAAGCCTCGGACGTCTGAAAGACCAGTTGGGATAGAGCCATGGTAAAACCCGCAACCCTTGCCCAGGCCAGGGCCTTTCTCGAGCGCGTGCCGCTGGTCGATGGCCACAACGACCTGCCCTACGTGATCCGACGCCACGCGGCGCAGGGGGATGTCGCGGCCTATGGCCTCGACCGCGTGCATCAGGAGACAGACACCGATATTCCCCGCCTCAGGCAGGGCATGGTGGCTGGGCAGTTCTGGGCGGCGTTTTGCCCGACCAATGTCAATGATCCCACGCGCTTCACCCTGGAACTCATCCAGCTGATCCGGGCCATGCACGCGCAACACCCCGATGTGTTCCTGCCCGCGCTGAAGGCGTCCGACGTGCGCCGCGCCAAGCAACAGGGCAAGATCGCCTCGTTCATCGCGGTGGAAAGCGGCGTCGGCATTGGCGACCGGCTGGAGATGCTGGACGTGTTCCACGCGTTGGGCGCACGCTACATGACGCTCTGCCACAACGAGACGCTCGACTGGGTGGACAGCGCTACGGATGCACCGCGTCACGATGGCCTGACGGCGTTTGGAAAAAACGTCATCCAGCGCATGAACAGTCTCGGCTTGATGATTGATCTATCACACACAACGCCCAAGGTGATGCACGACGTTCTCGACATCACGGCGGCTCCCGTGGCGATCACCCACGCCAATGCCCGCAGCCTGTGCGACCACCCCCGCAACGTGACGGATGATGTGCTGGCACGCCTCAAGGGCAATGGCGGCATCGTGATGGCGACCTTTGTGCCGACCTTCATCAACCAGCAATTGCGCGACTGGATCAGGCCGCTGCAGGTTCATGGAAAGGCCCCGCTTGATGCCGACATGACCCGCCTGCTGCAGGAACGTGCCAGCCGCACCGGCCCCGCACCCCGCGCCACCCTCGCCCAGTTCTGTGACCACATCGACCACATGGCCAACACGGCGGGCATCAATCACCTCGGCATCGGCTCGGATTTCTACGGCGGACCGGCACCGGAAGGCCTGGAGGATGTCTCGAAATTCCCCGATCTCATCGCCGCGCTGATGGAACGCGGATGGGGCGAGACAGCGCTCGAAAAGATTGCCAGCCGCAACATCCTGCGCGTCATGCGCAGCGTTGAGAAAGTGGCGCGTCATGGCCGCGCTTGACGCGGCCATCCGCGTTTCTCCGGCACAAAAAGAGCCAGAAAAAGAAAGACGTGGATGGACGGGTCAAGCCCGTTCAGGACGATCAGCCGCCGGTTTCATTATCAGGCATCATGCCCTCGACGACAGCCTCACAACGGCAGGTTGTCATGCTTCTTCCAGGGCCTCTCCACTTCCTTGGTCGCCAGCATGGCCAGCGCCCGGGCGATGCGCCGCCTTGTGGAATGCGGCAGGATCACCTCGTCTATATAGCCGCGCTCGGCAGCGACGAAAGGTGACAGGAAGCGGTCTTCATAAGCCTTGGTCTGCTTCTGGATTTCTTCGGACGATCCGCCCCGGAAGATGATTTCAACAGCGCCCTTGGCCCCCATCACAGCGATCTGGGCCGACGGCCAGGCATAGTTCATGTCGCCGCCGATATGCTTCGACGCCATCACGTCATAGGCCCCGCCATAGGCTTTGCGGGTGATCACCGTGACCAGCGGCACGGTGCATTCGGCATAAGCGAACAGCAGCTTTGCGCCATGCTTGATCAGGCCGCCATATTCCTGCGCCGTTCCCGGCAGGAACCCCGGCACATCCTCGAAGGTCACGATGGGAATGCCGAAGGCGTCGCAGAATCGCACGAACCGCGCTGCCTTGCGCGAGGCATCGGCATCCAGCACACCCGCCAGCACCATCGGCTGGTTGGCGACGACACCAACCGTCTTGCCCTCGATGCGCCCGAAGCCGGTGATGATGTTGGCCGCGAATTTCTCGCTGATTTCGAAAAAATCCGCCTCGTCCAAAACCTTCCGCACCAGCTCCTTCATGTCATAGGGCTTGTTGGGATTGTCCGGCACCAGCGTATCCAGCGACATGTCGAGGCGGTCCACCGGATCGTCGCTTGGCCATTCCGGCACCCCCTCCAGATTGTTGGCGGGCAGGAAATCGATGAGACGCCGGATCTGCAGCAGCGCCTCGACATCATTGTCGAACGCACCATCGGCAATCGACGTCTTGGTGGTGTGGACAGAAGCACCGCCCAGTTCCTCATGCGTCACCACCTCGTTGGTCACGGTTTTCACAACGTCAGGCCCGGTCACGTACATGTAGGAGGTATCGCGCACCATGAAGATGAAATCGGTCATAGCAGGGGAATAGACATCGCCACCGGCACATGGCCCCATGATCAGGCTGATCTGCGGAATGACGCCCGACGCGATGACGTTCCGCTTGAACACCTCGCCA
>JANNFV010000091.1:0-3230 GCA_031380285.1 Hyphomicrobiales bacterium
CTCAAGACCGACTTCTTCAAGCCAAGAACATTCGCCGCCAGACCCCTGACTTCCCGCGCCATCTGCCACATCTGCTCCAGATGCGGTTTCATGACACGGCCGAGCTCGGTCATATGGGTGTTGGAACGTTCCCGGTTGAAAAGCGCTCCGCCGAGTTCTTCCTCAAGCAGTCTGATCGCGCGTGTCATCGACGGTTGCGCCACGTTGCACCTCTCGGCAGCACGCGTGAAATTGAGGTCCTCCGCTGCTGCCAGGAAGTACCGGATCTGATGCATTTCCATCGAAAAACCTAGGGAATGTTGACAAACTGGACAGGTGATCAGGGTCTACGACGTGAACTCAGGCGCTGAGGCGGTGCGAAGCGCGGCGATGGCTTTCTGGCCCAACCAGCTGGCCTGCATCACTTCGCGCACAAGCGCGCCGACCGCCGGCGAATGCGGACGACCGCGGACAGTCACCAGACTGACCTCACGCCAGAACTCAGGCCCGATCAACGGGCGGGCAGCAACGTCTGGATGCGCAATGCAGCTTTCCGGCATGAAGCCATAGCCAAGTCCGGCGGCAACCATGGCAAGTACCCAGTCGTCGCGTTCACTGCGGTAAACTGTTTTGCAGGAGATACCCTGCTCTTCCAAATGCGGGCCCAGGTGCCCGATGAACTCGCAATTGATCCGGTTGAGGTAGTTCAGCCCGTCCAGATCTTTCACGCGCACAGCGTTGTGCGAAGCCAGGTCATGGCTCTTTTGCAGGATGATCATCATCTGCTCGCGAAACAGCGGCATCACATGGGTGCGTTCGTCGATCAGGTTGCCCATCGCACAGTAAATCGCAACTTCCAGGTCCCCCGACAGCAGCCGCCCGTGCAAGTCCCGGGCGCTGGAGTCGATGATCTCCAGTTCGATGTCCGGATGTCGGGATTGCAGACCAACAATCAGATTAACCAGCTGATCGGGCGCAATGGTGCACATGATGCCAAGCTTGAGTTTTGTCCGCGTGAGCTTCCTGAAGCCTTCAGCGAGACTCTTCGTCGCCTGGGTTTCGGTCCACAGTTGCTTGAGATGCGGCATCACGATGCGACCAAGTTCGGAGAGATGGGTGTTGGCCCGCTCGCGATGAAACAGGGTACCGCCAAGCTCCTCTTCCAGCAGCTTGATGGCCCGGGTCAGCGATGGCTGTGCCACATGGCATTTCTCCGCCGCCCGGGTGAAATTTAACTCATCCGCGACAGCAAGGAAGTATCTGACCTGGTGCATTTCCATAGCTGGAACCTATCGACCGAAAAGGTAATTGGCATTTCACAAATCGGATGAGCACGATCACATTATGATCAGGCCCGGTCGATGCTGGAGCGTCAGACTGAGAATCGATCTGTAGTTGACCCGTCGGTCGCGGCGCAAGGGGACCAAGCATATGAACATCGCCGTGAAAAACCGCGGGAGCACGCACCTGCAATCGCTTGAAGGAAAGGTGTCTGTCGTAACCGGCTCCACCAGCGGCATCGGACTGGGGATCGCCAGGGCTCTTGCGGCTGAGGGATCGAAGGTTGTTCTGAATGGGTTTGGCAATGCCGAAGCCATCAAGGATCTGCAGGCGGATTTCGCCACACGCTTCGGTCAGCCGGCTGGTTACTCCGGGGCGGACATGTCCAAACCGGACGAGATCAGAAGCATGATCGAGGGGGTGTGCGAGAGGCACCAGCGCCTCGACATTCTGGTCAACAATGCCGGCGTGCAGCATGTTGCGCCTATCGAGGAATTCCCGTCGGAGAAATGGGATCTGATCCTCGCCATCAATCTGTCATCGGCATTCCATACCACCAGACATGCCCTCCCCTCCATGCGGCGGAACCAATTTGGCCGGATCATCAATGTCGCATCTGCCCATGGCCTTGTCGCCTCACCGTTCAAGTCCGCTTACGTCGCGGCAAAACATGGCGTGGTCGGACTGACCAAGGCGACGGCGCTTGAGACGGCGGAAAGCGACATCACTTGCAACGCGATCTGCCCTGGATATGTCTGGACGCCATTGGTTGAACAACAGATCGAGGGTCAGGCGAAATCCCATGGCCTGCCGCGCGAACAGGTGATCCGCGACGTGCTGCTGGCGCAACAGCCCAACAAGCGCTTCGCGACCGTGGAGCAGATCGGTGCGCTGGCCGTTTTCCTGGCCAGCGATGATGGTGCCTCGATCACAGGCGCGGCTCTGCCGGTCGATGGCGGCTGGACCGCGCATTGAGGATTGTTGCCTGCGGCCTGAGCCAATCTGCTCAGATCATGCGGATCGGATGACACTCCGTCGACACCGGAAAGCTGGAAAGAAACACGATGCGATCAGTTCGCTCCATGCTCGTGGTCTGCTGGGGAATGTGGCTCGTCCTCGCTTGTTTCGTCTGGACAGTCACGCCGACCAGGGCCGACACGCGCAGCGAGGTTCTCGCCACCTATGGCGAGTTCGCCGCTGCGCAGAATGCCCGTGACCTCGTCCGTGTGAAAGCTGTTCTTCTCGATTCTCCGGATTTTCTCTGGGTGAGCGACGGCAAGTCGGTCTGGGGCCGTGATGCGCTGGTGGAGCGCATGAGCCGCTTCCAGTCCCTGGAAGTCTGGCGGGTGGAACCGTTGCTCGATCGCGCGAGGGTTGTGGAGGTAGCTGACGGCGTCGCCTATCTCCACGTGCCGCTCGATCTACATCTCGGCGCCAGAAGCGCCCCTACAGTGACGCGCTTCCTTGTCAGCATTCTTTGCCGAAAGACCGCTGAAAGCTGGCGGATTGCTGCTCTTTTCACGACTTTGGACAATCCATAGATACTATTTGGGGGATACGTCATGCCAGCAATACCTTCAGGACACCCAACCGGTAGCGGTGCGGTGGCTCAACCGTCTATCGACGGCCTTCCGGGTAGCTTCACGGAAATGTTGGTACTTCGTGAATTGCATTTGACGACAAGTGTCTTCCATTGTTCTTTGCACGGCTCTGCAATCTTGCAACCATGGGGCGCAGCCCTGCGCCGTCTGTTTCTCGTTTCCTCGTTCCGGTGACCTGTAGTGAACCAACATATCCCGCCAGGCACCACCAGTGTCGTAGGTCATCCCTCGACAAGCCAACACCACCGGCGTGCTCAGGTCCGTATCCTGATGTACAGCCACGACACGTTCGGCCTTGGCCATCTCCGGCGCTGCCGGAAGGCCGTCGATAGACGGTTGAGCCACCGCACCGCTACCGGTTGGGTGTCC
>JANNFV010000111.1:0-2552 GCA_031380285.1 Hyphomicrobiales bacterium
GCCGCCCGCCGTGCCGCTCAGACGGCCGCCGACCAATCCGCAGATGCTCTGTCCGGCGCCGCCACGTCAGGCACAAGCAGAGGCAAGACGCTGGGCGATCAGGGTCAGATGCTGGCAACCACCGGCAAGACCACGCTGACCAAGAAGCATGCGCTGTTGCTTGGCCTCGCCGCCTTGATCGTTGCCGTGGGCGCGACTGTCCAGTTCACCCGTGATCCGGTTCCCGTGGATCAACCAAGGGTCGAGGCACCTGCGAAAAAGACCACCGTGCTCGAACGGGCCGTAGATCGCCTGGCCCAGGCCACGACAGGTCCTGCCGAGGTTGCGACTGCAACGGTCCAGCCGCGCCAGATCCTGCCGAGCCAGAACCTGCCGGGCCAGAACCTGCCGAGCACCACGCAGGATCCGCTGCCCCCGCAACTCAGCGCGGTAAAGCCGGACGACCGGGTGATCAACCAGCCGCCACGCCAGGCGCAGGCCCAGGGTGCCTTTATGCCCACCGATCCGGCAACGGTCGGAGCGCTTGGCCCCGCCACCACGCGCACGTCGCCGGCCACAACAACGCCAGAGCGATCCGCCCCCATCGCCGCCAACGATCCTCTGCTGCGCTTCGAGGGCCTGCGCGACGGGGAGCGCCTTAAGCAGGCGGCACGTGCCGGTGATCCCGCCGCTTTCATCGAACTCGGCACGCGCTATCTCGAAGGCAAGGGTGCGCCGCGTGATCCCAAGACGGCAGCCCTGTGGTTCGAACGCGCTGCGGATTCCGGTTCGGCCCCGGCGCAATACCGTCTCGGCGCGATGTACCGCGAGGGACGCGGCGTCGAGCGCAACACCAAAATGGCGTTGAAGTACTTCCAGATCGCATCGGATGCAGGCAACGCCCGCGCCATGCACAACACCGCCGTGCTACTGGCGGAGGGCGTCAACGGCAGTCCGGAATATGCAGCGGCTGGCGAATGGTTCAAGCGGGCCGCCGAATTCGGCATCCGCGACAGCCAGTACAACCTGGCGATCCTCTACGCCCGCGGCCTTGGCGTCAGCCAGGATCTGATGGCCTCCTATGCCTGGTTCGCGGCAGCCGCCGCCAATGGCGACGAGGATTCGGGCAAGAAGCGTGACGAAGTCGGCGCACGGCTTTCGGGCGAAAAGCTCCAGCAGGCCAAAGCTGCCGCCGCCGCCTGGAAACCCACGACACCAGACCCTGCTGCCAACGAAGTTGCCGTGCCAGCAGGCGGTTGGGATGCAGCCGTGTCTGCGCCCGCAGGAGCCAAAGCCAAGCCCGCCCGAAGCTGATCGGCAGCAGTCGGAGGCGGCTTTGTCGCACAAAGGGGTTGCGGCAGGCCGCGCTGCCTGTTTGAAAGGGCTGGCTGCCTGAACCCGGGCGCATGCGAGTCTGGCTCCGTTGCAGATCTATTTGCCCATCGCAGAATTGCCGGTCAGCATCTTCCTGATCCTGGGGATGGCTGCGGCTGTCGGCTTCATTTCCGGCCTGTTTGGCGTCGGCGGTGGCTTCCTGATGACGCCGCTGCTGGTCTTCCTCGGCATTCCGCCCGGTGTCGCCGTGGCGACCGGTTCTGCCCAGATCGCTGCATCCTCGATGACGGGTGTCCTCACCTTCTGGAGGCGCAAGGCGCTTGACGTGAAGCTCGGTGCAGTGCTGGTGGGAGGCGGCGTGGTCGGCACGATCCTGGGCGTGCTCTTCTTCAACGCCATGCGCCGCGCGGGCTATTTCGAGCTTGTGCTGGTGATCTCCTATGTCACGCTGCTGGGCAGCGTCGGCGGCCTGATGCTGATCGAGAGCCTCAGGGCGACGTTCCTGCCCAAGCCCGTCAAGCCGCACCGACCCAGCCGCAAGGATGGTCGCTGGTGGTTCGAGACCCTGCCCTTCCCGGTGAAATTCGAGCGCTCCGGCCTGATGATCAGCGTCCTGCCCGTGATCGGCCTTGGCTTGTTCATCGGTTTCGCCGGTGCAGTCCTGGGCATTGGCGGCGGCTTCATCGTGGTGCCCGCGCTGATCTATTTCTTCCGCGTTCCCACCGCAGTCGTCGTCGGCACCTCGCTGTTCCAGATCCTGTTCACGATGATCGCGGCCACCATGCTGCACGCCGTCACCAACCAGTCCGTCGATTTTGTGCTGGCGCTGATCCTCATTGTCGGCAGCGTGATCGGCGCACAGTTCGGCGCGCGGGCCGGGCAGAACCTGAGGGGTGAACATTTCCGCCTGCTGCTTGCCATCCTGGTCTTCGGCGTCGCGATCCGCTTCGCCATCGAGATCGGCGTCAAGCCCAATGAACCGTTCTCGATCGAGCAGCAGCAGGAGGGCCGTCTGTGATGGTGCACCTGCTGCATATCTTCGCTGCATTCCTGCTGGTTGCGTTGCCGCTGGCGACGAGCCTGCGTGCCGAGCGCTTGATCACTTCCGTCTCCGCCAGCCGCGTGCTGATCACCTCGAGCTACACCGGCGCGGAACTTGTGCTGTTTGGCGTGATCGAGCGTGATGCCGTCAGTGTCTCGCGCTCCGGCCCCTATGACATCGTGGTGATGGTGCGTGG
>JANNFV010000182.1:0-9406 GCA_031380285.1 Hyphomicrobiales bacterium
CCGCAACCCTTCTCAGCCCTCTCGTAGAGCCTCTTGCGAGACTCAAGCCTCCCATGCAAAAACTCGGCATGACAACACGCAGCACAATGCCTCCTTCGCCCACCGCAGCGCCCCGTTTCTTTGACAATGCCGAGGATGCCGTGGCCTGCCTTGCCACGCTCTACCAGGCTTCGGTTGATCACCTGACGAAGGGCTTCAAGCGTTTCATTGGCGGCGACCGACCGGCTGCGCGGGTGCGTGCGACCTATCCCTATGTCGCCGTCACCATCCCCAGCTATCCCGTGATCGACGCCAGGCTCTCCTATGGCTTTCTCGGCCAGCCCGGGCGCTATTCCACCACCATCACCCGTCCCGATATCTTCGAGACCTATCTGACACAGCAGCTCAGCCTGATCCTCGCCAACCACAAGGTGGAGCTGGAGGTGGGCTATTCCGATATACCAATTCCCCTGCATTTCGCCTTTCCCGTGGGGCAGCACGTGGAAGGCGCCAATGCGGGCGAAGTCGATCTCTGGCTCAAGGACTGCTTCGACGTTCCCGATCTCAGCGTCGTGGATGATGCCATCGTCAATTCAACGCCAAGGCCCGCTTCGGCGGAGGAGCCGCTGGCCTATTTCACCGCGCCGCGCACGGACTATTCCCTGCAGCGCCTTGCGCATTACACGGGAACCCAGCCCGAGCATTTCCAGAACTTCGTGCTGTTCACGAACTATCAGTTCTACATCGATGCCTTCATCCAGCACGCCAAGAAGCTGATGGCGGACAAGGCACCGGGCTATGATGCCTTTGTGGAGCCCGGCAACGTGGTCACGCTTTCGGGGCAATTGCAGGGCACCGGCAATCCGCCGCCGCGCGCGCCCCAGATGTCGGCCTATCACCTCAAGGCGGCGGGCCATGCCGGCATCACCATGGTGAACATCGGCGTCGGCCCGTCCAACGCCAAGACCGCGACGGACCATATCGCCGTGCTGCGCCCGCATGCCTGGGTGATGCTCGGCCATTGCGCTGGTTTGCGCGGGTCGCAGCGCCTCGGCGACTATGTATTGGCCCATGCCTATGTGCGCGAGGACCACGTGCTCGATGCCGATCTGCCGGTCTGGGTGCCGATTCCGGCGCTGGCCGAGGTTCAGGTCGCGCTGGAGGAGGCCGTGGCGGACATCACGCAACTGCCGGGCTACGAGGTGAAGACGGTGATGCGCACCGGCACCATCGTCACCATCGACAACCGCAACTGGGAACTGCGCGACCAGGCGGAACTGGTGGAGAAATTCAGCCAAAGCCGCGCCATCGCGCTCGACATGGAAAGTGCCACCATCGCCGCCAACGGCTACCGCTTCCGCGTGCCCTACGGTACCTTGCTGTGCGTCTCGGACAAGCCGTTGCATGGCGAACTCAAGCTGCCGGGCATGGCCTCGGCCTTCTATCAGAAGCAGGTGAGCCAGCATCTCGCCATCGGGTTGCGCACGCTGGAGAAGCTGCGCGCGCTGAAACCGGCGCAGTTGCATTCCCGGAAGCTCAGGAGCTTCAGCGAGGTAGCGTTCCAGTAGGCAGGATTTGTTCGATCATCACTGCTGGTGTGGTGTTTCATTGAATTCAATCAAACCTCCTTGTTCCAAAACAGAGCGAACACAGCAAATCTGTGTAAACGATTTGTTTACCAAATCGATTGGTTAATCATACCAACCTGTTAATTTTAGCCATTTGTTTACGAATGGTGCCAAAAAATTAACCTCTTGTTAACATGTATTAAGCGATATTAACGCTTGTAAGTTAACAGTTGCGTGAGCGTGCCATGACAGAGTTTTCCAACGATAAGAACGACGGGTCCGAGGCTGCGGCCGCACATTCCGCCCCCACAATCGCTCCAGGTGCCGAGGCCATCAGACCACCTCAGCCGAGCAATTCACCTGTAACGGACGAAATGGCGCTTTCTGCAGGTGCTGCTGACTGGATCGAGGCTGTGCAGCTCATCGAGCACAGGGATTGGTCCGCAATTCTCCGGGTCGGAGCGGATGGATTTGATGACATCGTCGGCACCATCGCGCGTTTTGTTCAGGTTGATCGTTCGTCGTCGCAGGACGCGGATGTGCTCCAGGCCACTCCAGCCGCAGACCAGCACGCCCCACCCGCCCGCGTCGGATCAACGGGCATGGCGTGGTCCACGCCGTCCAACATGGATGCGCTGCTTGCCGGCGTGCAGGTCCAGAGCAAGATGGCGGCTGCGGATATCAGTGCGCCTCCAGCCACGCCCCGCTCTGGTGTCACAATCGGCGACGGTATCGCTTCAGGGCGGCCCGAAACGGTTTCTGGCCAGGCACCGACGAAGACAGCAGGTCCGGAAATGATCGGATCCGATACCATCTCGACCCCCGTGGTCGAGATACAGCCCGAAACCCCGGTCGTAGTCGAAACGCCGTCGCCAGTGATTGCAACCCCCGTGGTCGAGACACAGCCCGAAACCCCGGTCGTAGTCGAAACGCCGTCGCCAGTGATGGTGACCCCGGTGGTCGAGACGCAGCCCGAGACCTCGGTCGAAGTGGAAACGCCGTCGCCAGTGATTGTAACCCCGGTTGTCGAGACGAAGCCCGAGACCCTGGTCGAAGTCGAAACGCCGTCGCCAGTGATTGTGACCCCGGTGGTCGAGACGCAGCCCGAGACCCCGACACAAGTTGAGACGTCCACGCCCCAGCCAGACGTTCAGGCTCACAGCGACGTCTTCTCGTTCCAGCAAGGCGTTGGCCATGTCTATGTTACCGACTTCGACAAGGGCGTTGATCATATCGAGGTCATCTCTGACAGGTTCACATCGTTCGATGAGATGATGTCGCAATGCGTCGCCTATCAGGACGAGGGGTCAACGGTGATCGAGTTCGAGAATGGCACCGACTTCCTGGTGCTCACGCATTTCCCGATCACACAGTTGAGTACTGACATGTTCACGTTCGAGGCGCCTGCAATGGCCAGCCCGGAGATGCAGATGGTTCACGGCACCGCAGGCAACGATGTTTTCGACCTTGGCGCAGGTGATCATATCGTTGACGCGGGTGCCGGTTTCGATGTCATCACCGCCGGTCCGGGTCACGACACGTTTGTCTTCGGCGTCGATTCCGGCCACGACTTCATCGTCAATTTCAAACCGCAGGATGACCATATCCAGATCGATGCAGCGCTCGCCACGGACTTCGGTGACCTTTTGCATCATGCCGCGATCTACCAGGAGGGAGGTTCCACGCAGATCGAATTCTCGGGCGGGCAACTGATCACGCTTTACAACACGAACGCCGCCAACGTGGGAGCTGACTGGTTTGTCTTCGCCTGAGCGAGGCAAGCCAAAGGCGCGGCAAAGGTGCGGTCCCTCTTCTATCCCCGCTTCTCGCGGTCCAGCGAGAACGCCATCGCACTCACCAGCACGCTGAGTCCGATCAGGATCAGGCCCAGCGCCAGCGCCAGCGGCAGATCGCCCTTGCTGGTTTCCAGCGCGATGGCGGTGGTCATGGTGCGGGTGTAACCGCGGATATTGCCGCCCACCATCATGATGGCGCCGACCTCGGCAATGGCGCGCCCGAACGCTGCGAGAAACACCGTCACCAGCCCCATCCGGGCCATGTCGAGCAGGGTGTGGATCGAGCGGAGCGTGCCTGCACCGTCCATGGTGAGATCATCGCCATGCTCGCGCCACAGCGGCACGACCAGCCGGTGCGTCAGCGCGATCACGATGGGCAGCGTCAGGATCGTCTGGGCCAGGATCATGCCCGACGGCGTGAACAGCAGGCCAAGACCGCCCAGCGGACCACTGCGCGAGATCAAGAGATAGACCACCAGGCCAACCACGACAGGCGGCAGGCCAAGCAGCGCATTGACGACGACAAGTACGCCCTGCCTGCCCCGAAACCGCCGGACGGCAAGCCAGGCCCCGACAGGCCCGCCAATAGCGAAAGCCACCAGGCTGGCCGAGCCGCTGACCGTGAGGGACAGGCCGACGATGGCCAGCAATTCCGCTTCAGCCGATGCGATCAGGCCGAATGCCAGCGCCAGTGCGGACCAGAGATCGTGCGCCAAGGTGGTCTAACTGCGTGGCTTGGAGGTTGGGGTGAAGAACAACTGCTGTCCCTCGATGCGGAAGGAGCCGATCGCAGCTTGCCCATCAGGTGAGGTCAGCCAATCGTGCCATGCCCGCGCGTCCGCCGCCTTGATATGCCCACCCTTGGCCGGGTTCACGAGGATGGCTCCATAGGGGTTGAACAGAGCGGCATCACCCTCGGTCAGGATCGCCAGCGAACCCCGGTTCCTGAAGCTGGCCCAGGTCGCGCGATCCGCAAGCGTGTAGGCGTTGAGCCCGGACGCCGTGTTGAGCGTTGCGCCCATGCCGGCTCCAAGCTCGCGATACCAGCCAGCCGCTCTGGCCATCGACTCGACACCGGCTTTCGCCCACAGCCGCAGCTCCATCCGGTGGGTGCCGCTGTCGTCGCCGCGCGAGGCAAAGGCGGACCGGGTGGCCGCGATGCGCTTCAGCGCCTCGGCAACGTCAGTCAGGCCAGCGACGCCCGCTGGATCGCTGCGCGGACCGATCAGCACAAAATCATTGAACATGACGTCACGACGGTCCAGCCCGTGCCCCTCGGCGACAAAGCGATCCTCGCCCGCCCGGTCATGCACCAGCAGCGCGTCCGCATCCCCCCTCATGCCGATGGCGAAGGCCTGCCCCGTGCCAACCGCCACCACACGCACCTCGATGCCGCTCGCCTTGCGAAACAGCGGCAGGATATGGCCGAAGAGGCCGGATTGTTCGGTCGATGTCGTGGATGCCAGCGTGATGAAGCGCTCCTGTGCTGCGACAGGAAGCAGCGAGAGCATGAGCAGAACGAGGGCAAGACGCCAGGATCGCGGCATGTGAGGTCTCCTTCGAAACCGGTTTTATGCAAACCACCAAGGAAATCAAGATATTGATGTAAATGAGTTTTTTGGCATTTTATATAGCCCTGGGCTATACCCAAGGGGTCAATACCGCGCCATGAATGAGCCTGGACAATCGCCAAGCGTCGTCCTGCTGTGCTCTTTCCATCCCATCCCCGCAGCGCTACATCCCCTTGCATGACCGATACGCTCAAGATCGCCATCGCCCAGCTCAACCCTGTCGTGGGTGACATTGCGGGAAACGCCGCCAAGGCCCGCAAGGCCCGCAGCGAGGCCACTGCGATGGGTGCGGATATCCTGGTGCTGACCGAACTGTTCCTCTCGGCCTATCCGCCGGACGACATGGTGCTGAAGCCTGCCTTCCTGGACGCCTGCCGCGCAGCCATCGATGAACTGGCCCGCGAGACAGCGGGCGGCGGTCCGGCCGTGATCATCGGCGTGCCCTGGGGCATCGGTCGGCGCGGTCCTGGCGAGCGCGACGCCCAGAAAGACGGCTTTGAGGTCTATAACGCAGTCTGTGTTCTCAAGGATGGCAAGATTGCGGCTGTGCGCTTCAAGAACGACCTGCCGAACTATGGCGTTTTCGACGAGAAGCGGGTGTTCGATTCCGGCCCCCTGCCTGGCTCAGTTGCCATCAATGGCGTCCGCATCGGCATTCCGATCTGCGAGGACATCTGGGGCCAGGACGTGGTGGAATGCCTGGCGGAGACAGGCGCGGAGCTGCTCATCGTGCCCAACGCCTCGCCTTACCGGCGCGGCCGCCTGACCGAGCGGCTCAACACCGTTGTCGCCCGCGTGACAGAAAGCGGCCTGCCGCTGATCTATGTCAATCAGGTGGGAGGGCAGGACGAACTGGTGTTCGATGGCGGCTCGATGGGCCTGAACGCCGACCGCAGCCTGGCCTTCCAATTGCCCGCCTTCGTCGAGACCATCGCGCTGACGACATGGCGGCGCACCAACGGGAGCTGGGTCTGCAAGGACGGCCCGGTCACCCCGGTGGAAGACGGCGACGAGGCCGATTACGAGGCCTGCGTGCTGGGCTTGCGCGACTATGTCGACAAGAACCGCTTCCCAGGCGTCGTCCTTGGCCTGTCCGGCGGCATCGATTCCGCGATCTGCACGGCGATGGCGGTGGATGCGCTCGGCGCCGACCGGGTGCATTGCGTGATGATGCCCTATCTTTACACCTCAGGCGAAAGCCTCATGGATGCCAAGGGCGTGGCCGATGCCACGGGCGTGCGCTACGACATCGTGCCGATCAAGACGGCGGTGGAGGGGCTGGAGACCGCACTCGCGCCTGTCTTCGCGGGGCGTCAGCGTGACCTGACGGAAGAGAACCTGCAAAGCCGGGCGCGGGGCACCATCCTGATGTCGATCTCCAACAAGTTCGGCCCCATGGTGCTGACCACGGGCAACAAGTCCGAGATGTCGGTGGGCTATTGCACGCTCTATGGCGACATGAATGGCGGCTTCAACCCGATCAAGGATCTCTACAAGATGGAGGTGTTCCGCCTCTGCGCACTGCGCAACCGCTGGAAGCCGCTCTGGGCCAAAGGGCCTGATGGCGAGGTCATCCCCGGCAATATCCTGGTGAAGCCACCCTCGGCCGAATTGCGCGAGAACCAGAAGGATCAGGATTCTCTGCCCGAATACGAGATGCTCGATGCCATCCTGGAACGGCTGGTGGAGCGCGAGATGCGCGTCAGCGACATTGTTGCGGATGGTTATGACCTCGACACCGTCCGCAAGGTCGAGCGCCTGCTCTACATTGCGGAGTACAAGCGGCGGCAGTCGGCGCCGGGCGTGAAGGTGACGACGAAGTCCTTCGGGCGGGAGCGGCGCTATCCCATCGTCAACCGCTTCCGCGATCCGGGATCAGCGTCCTACACGCCGGACAAGGCCATCGCGCCGGAAGTGGTGCGCGCGCAGAGCGACGTGATTGATTTCTGACGCATCGGCACAGGAAAAGGGCCCTGCCGAAGCAGAGCCCTCATTCAGTCACGAATGCCTGTCGGCGCAAAGGCCGATCAGCGGCAAACCCTGACGCGGCGGATCACCACGGTGTCGTAGTCAACGACCTGGCGCACCTTCTTGAAGTAGCAGCTTGGCTGATACGTCTCGTATGCAGGCTGGTAATAGGTCGGCTGTGCATAGCCGTAGGAGGGCTGCGCGTAGCTATAGGATGGCGTGTAGTCATAGGCTGGCGCATAGCCGTAGGACGGAGCGGGAACGGCATAGGCCGGTGAAGCGGCACCTGCGATCAGCGCACCGGCAGCAAGGCCGCCGATGATGCCAGCGGCAACGGCAGCACCACGAGCCGGACGGTATGGGCGATAGCCGTAGCCGGCACCGTAAGCAGAACGTGCCCGGTAACCGGGTCCACCCCAACCGGGGCGCGGAGCCCACTGGGCTTCGGCGGAGGTCGTCGACATCACGGTCGCGCCGGTGGAAACAGCGAGCATGGCGGCGGCGCCCAGGGCAGCCTTTGTCACGCGAGAAATCAGTACAGACATGATCGTCTCCCTTCAGGTCCGGAAGCAACAGAGCCAACCTTTGTGGTCCCGGTATGGCATGTGTTCTAATCCGGGACACCTGACAGCATTCTGAACGCGCTGTGCAGGAATCCTGCCGTTCTGTTCATCTGCACCCCACCAGTGGGTTGTTCAGGATACCCTACCCAGCAGACGCTGCACCGCAGCATCGAGGTCGTCGAAATGATCGACCACGGCATCCGCCCCCAGGTCGCGCACGTGGATGTTGGTGTAGCCGAAGCTCACGCCCACCACCGGAATGCGTCCATTCTTCGCCGTATCGATATCCGTCTTCGAATCGCCCACCATGACCGCCCGCGCTGGATCCCCGCCCGCCCGCCGGATGGTCTCTGTCAGGTGATACGGATCGGGCTTGAAGACATCGAATGTGTCCTTGCCGGAAATGAAGGCGAAGCGGTCGATGATGCCGAGCACCTTCAGCAACTCGAGCGCGTGTGCCTCCAGCTTGTTGGTGCAAACCGCCAGGGTGAACCCCTGCTTCGCCAACAGGTCCAACGCCGCGACGACGCCCGGAAACAGCACGGAGTGAACCGCGATGTTGCGATGATAGTGGTCGAGGAAGAACGTGTAGAGTTTGTCCAGATGGATCTCGGACAAGGGCGTTTGCGAGGCGGCAAAGCCTCGCTGGAGCAATGGCCTGGCACCCGCACCGATCAGATCACGTGCCTTCTCGAACGGCAGTCCTGGAAGCCCTTCGCGCGCTAGCACGGTGTTGAGCGTGGCGACCAGATCCTGTGCAGTATCGGCAAGCGTGCCGTCGAGATCGAAGACGACGATAGGAGAAAGGGCCATGAAATTTGCCGCTTTGCGTGTGAACACATTAATCGTGCCGTGCCACGGCGTGATATGAAAGTCCATGTGCGGGACTCGGTGAACAGACCACGGTTCCTCTTGAGGCAAGGCGGTTCAATGCATTGTCGGAGCGCCCCGATGCTCCACCGCTTGCGGGGGAGCTGGCTCGCCGCAGGCGAGACTGAGGGGGCTTTCCCTTTCGGCATTATCACTGCCCCGTCCGTCTCGCTTCGCTCGCCACCTCCCCCGCTTCGCAGGGGAGGATCATCAGCACCTGAATTGAATGGCCCTGTCTCTTGCGGCAGGGCAGGTCTTGCGGCTGGGCAGGTCTTGCCGCTGGGCAGGTCTTGCGGCTGGGCAGGTCTTGCGGCAGGGCAGGTCTTGCGGCAGGGCAGGAAATCTCGCACAACAGCCAGGACAAATGAAGGGGAATGCCATGCGCCTGGATGAAGTCGGCCAGTCGGACAATGTCGAGGATCGTCGGGGCTCCGGTGGTGGTGGCGGCATGCTCTCGGGCGGTGGCCTTGGCATCGGCGGCATGATCCTAGCGGGCGCCGTCGCCTGGTTTCTCGGCATCGATCCGCGCATCGTCATGGGAGGTGCCGAATTGATCTCGCGCGGCGCTGGCAGCATCGCCCAGGGGCCTGGCAAGGCCGGCCCGGTGAAGGACGAACTCGGCCAGTTCGCCTCCAAGGTGCTGGAAGCCAACGAGCGGGTCTGGAAGCAGGTGCTGCCAGCCCAGGCCGGGCAACTCGTGCGCAACGGCGAGGGCATGCGCTACATCGAGCCCAACATGGTGCTCTATCAGGGCGGTACGCGCTCGGGCTGCGGCTCGGCGCAATCCGCCATGGGTCCGTTCTATTGCCCCAACGACAAGCGGGTCTATCTCGACACGTCGTTCTTTCAGGAGATGCAGACGAAGATGCGGGCGGGCGGCGATTTCGCCTTTGCCTATGTGATCGCGCATGAGGTCGGCCATCATATCCAGAACCAGCTCGGCATCCTGCCGCAGGTGCAACAGCGCCAGCAGCAGGTGTCAAAGCGCGAGGCCAATGCGCTGTCCGTGCGGGTCGAGCTGATGGCGGATTGCCTGGCGGGTGTCTGGGCACATCATGCCAAGGATCTGATCAAGCTGGACGAAGGTGACG
>JANNFV010000202.1:0-3270 GCA_031380285.1 Hyphomicrobiales bacterium
CACTCAATCACCCATTCCCCCCGCCACCCACAACTCCCCTTATGTCGAGGTGCGGAGCGCAGCGAAGCCTCGAGACACGCACGATGCCTCGACATGCAACCCAAGCTGCGCCAAGCTCAACGAATGGCCTGTTTCGTCTACATGCTGCGCTGTGCCGACGGGAGCTATTACACAGGGATCACGCATGATTCCTCGGTGGACCGGCGTGTCAGCGAGCATAACAACGGGCATTATCCCAGTGCATGGACCGCAAAGCGGCGCCCGGTGACGCTCGTCTTTTCAGAGGAATTTACCAGCATCCGCCATGCTATCGATGCCGAGCGCCGTCTGAAAGACTGGAGCCGCGCCAAGAAAGAGGCTCTGATCCGGGGCGATTGGGAAGGCGTGCAATGGTGGGCCAAGCGGCCATCGGCGCGAAAGGAGTGCAAGTCCTGATGGTGTCTCGAGGCTCGCAAGGGCTCGCACCTCGACATGAGGTAGATTTGTGCACTGACCTCCTCATGTCGAGGTGCTCGCCCCTTTGGCGAGCCTCGAGACACGCACAAACCCTACACCGGCAACCGCACGCTCGCTCTCAGCCCCCCCAGCGGCGAATCGGAGAGCATGATGTCTCCCCCGTGTGTTCTGGCGATGTCGCGGGATATCGCCAAACCAAGCCCTGATCCGCCGTGGTCCTGGTTGCGGGCCTCGTCCAGCCGCAGGAAGGGCCGGAACACGTCATCGCGGTTGGCCGCCGCGATTCCCGGCCCGTCATCGTCCACATGCACCGTCAGATAGCGCGCGTCATGCACGGCGGTGATCTGGATATCGTCGCCGTAGCGGGCCGCATTGGAGACGAGATTGCCGAGCAGGCGACGAAAGGCATCGCGGCGCAAGGTGACGTTGGTGTCTCCCTCCAACACCAGGGTCGTGGGGTGCCCCTGGCGCTCCGCATCGGATTTGAACTCTTCCAGCAGCGCCCGCAGATCGGTGGCCTGTGCCGGCTCTCCCGCGTCGCCCCGGGCGAAAGAGAGATACGCCTCCAGCATCCGGGACATCTCGTCCACGTCGCGCTTCAGGTCATCGAGGTCCGGGCTTTGCGGCAGCATTTCCAGCGACAAGCGGAAGCGGGTGAGCACCGTGCGCAGATCATGGCTGACGCCGTTCAGCATGGTCGTACGCTGCTCGATCTGGCGGGCAATGCGCCGCCGCATGTCCATGAAGGCGGCACCCGCACGGCGCACTTCCCTCGCACCCCTGGGCCGAAACTCGATGTCGCGCCCCTTACCGAAATCCTCCGCTGCATCGGCGAGGGCCAGAATGGGCTTGATCTGGTTGCGCAGGAACAGCACCGCCACTGTCAGCAGGATCAGCGACGTGCCCACCATCCAGACCAGGAAGATGTGGGCGTTCGACGCATAGGTCTGGCTGCGCCGCGCCATCACCCGCATGACGGCACCATCCACCTGCACCCGGATCTCGACCATGTTGGAGCGTCCGACCGTGTCGATCCAGAACGGACGCCCGACCCGCAGGCGGATTTCATTGGACAGCGCCGTGTCGAGAAAGCTGAAGAAGGGCTTCGGGCTGATGCGCGGCAGCGGATCATCGGGCAGGATATCGACATCCAGCCCCAGCTTCTGCTCGGCGATATCAGTGAGAATCCGCCCTTCGGTGTCTTTCTTTGGCAGCTTCTCGTAGATCTCGACCAGCGCCGCGATATCCGACGCCACCGAGGCCGACAGCCGATTGGTCACGGTCTGCCAGTGCCGCTCCATGAAGGCGTAGGCGATGACCGATTGCAGCAGCACGACCGGCGCGATGACGATCAGCAGCGACCGGGCATAGAGCCCCTTGGGCAGCACGGCCTTGATGATGCGCGTGGCCCGCGAGAATCCGTCCCGGGCGCCAAACAGCATCGCGCCCGGACGCATCAGCATCAGTCCACGATCAGGCGATAGCCCGATCCCCTGACGGTCTGGAGATAGGTCGGATTGGCCGGATCACGCTCGATCTTGCGGCGCAGACGGTTGATCTGCACATCGATGGTCCGCTCATTGGCGTCGGAGCCCGGTCCCGCTAGCGCCTCGCGTGTCACGGGCGCACCATTGGCTTCCGCCAGCAGCTTCATCATGTCACGCTCGCGGTCGGTGATTTTCACCACCTCGCCGCCTTGGGTCAACTCGCTGCGCCCGAGATGGAAGGCAAAGCGACCGAAGGACACGCTTTCGGGCGCAACGTTCTGGTTGGCCGGTGGCGGTGCCGTGACGCGCCGCAGGATCGAGCCGACCCGCAGCAGCAGCTCACGCGGATCGAACGGCTTGGAAAGATAGTCATCCACGCCCAGTTCGAAGCCGCGGATACGGTCGTTGATGTCGGCGAGCGCCGTCAGCATCAGGATGGGGACAGCCGAAGTCTGGCGCAGTGTTTCCGCAAACTGGAACCCGTTCTCGCCCGGCATCATCACATCGAGGATGATCAGGTCGAACGCCAAACCCTCCATGCGCCGGCGCGCATCGGCAGCACTTTCCGCCGTGGTCACCCGGTAGCCGTTGGTCTTGAGAAACTGCGACAGCAGCGAGCGGATGCGCGTGTCGTCATCCACGATCAGGATGTGGTTGGCGTCATCTGACGGCGGAGAGGCGACAGCCGCACTCATGCGAGGCCCTTGCTGGCAGGCACATTTCCTGCGGACCCGATGCGGGCGGATGAGATGCTTGGACCGATCATGGCCTTGATATGCTCCCGCTCACCCCTTTCAATCAAGCCCATCAGGAAACGGGCGATGATCTCCCGGCTTTCCGGACCGGCCTCCTTCAGCGCTTCGGCGATGCGCCGACCCTGCCGTTCCGCCAGTTCCCGCGCCAGCATGGTCCCCTTGTCAGTCAGATGCAGCAGGCGCTGGCGTCGGTCGTCGGGACCGGAGCGCTGCTCGATGAACCCGCCCTCGATCAGGTCTTTCAGGACACGCGCCAGGCTCTGCTTGGTGATGCCGAGGATATCCAGGAGTGCTGCGATGGTCAGTCCTGACTGCCGGTTGACGAAATGCAGCACGCGGTGATGCGCCCGGCCAAAGCGAAAGCGCGCCAGCACCCTGTCCGGCTCGCCCACGAAATCGCGGTAGCCGAAGAACACCAGCTCGATCAACGCCATGTCAGGCGCGAAAGCGGGTGCCGATGCGGGATTTTCTGCTGCTGAAACCATCGGTCCTTCACGCTGTTGCAGGGATTTGTTCCAGAAAAATACGTCAGTGATGTTGACATATCACAGACCAATTGTTACCCGTCAAGC
>JANNFV010000208.1:0-8175 GCA_031380285.1 Hyphomicrobiales bacterium
GTGAGCCCACTGTCACGCGCGATCATCACCTCATCCAGGCCGACGGAAACGATGACATCATCCGCACGTGGGGAGATCACGAGGCCATGTGCTGTCGGCAATGTGGCGAGTTCCACGAAGGACTGCGTCTTGGACAAGCCATGGGCCGGGCCATGCGCCGTGACCACCCCGAGACGATCACCCGTGTCAGGATCATCAAGCCAGAAAATCTGGCCCAGCGACGGCAACTTCGCCTTCAGGATCGTGCGTCCATTGTCCGATACGCCGCGCCGCAGCAACAGCGGTTCGGTTGGCCGCCCTGCCGCCTTGCCGATGCTCGCGATCCAGCCATTGCCTTTTTCACCGGGATTGAATGTCACGGCTTGCGGGTTCTGGAAGGTCATCCGCAGGATCGACGCACCGGCTGCCCGGTCAACGTCGATGCGGGCGATTTCGCCCTTGAACTCTTCGGGAACCGGGATGGCTTCAACCAGATCCTTCGTGTCGAAAATCATCCAGAAGACATCGTTGCGCAGGAAGGCTGCGGCTGGCACCGCATTGACGAACGGAACCTGGATCTGCACGCCATAGCCAACGCGGCTGATCACAGGGCGCAGATTGGACTGGCTGTCAGTGACCGCCTTGACCGGCGCGGGAGCACGCATGGCCTTTTGAACCTCAGGGGAGGTCAGGGGCGCGGCAGGACTTGTGGCTTGCGCTTCAACCGGCTTGGTCAGGGCCGGAAGCACAATTTCAGCCTCCTTGCTCGGATCACGCGGCTTTGGAAAATCGACAATGACGGTGTCATCCTCGCGGAAGGCGCGCATTTCCGTCTGGGGTGCGACGGTGATCACCATCGACAACATGCCGCCCTTGGTTTCCGCCTCCAGCGTCTGGACGCTGGCAGGCAACTGCGGCTTGAGCCTGTCTGTATCGAAGCGCAACGCGGCATCGAATTTCAGCGTCAGTTGGTCCCCTTCGCGGTTGATGTCGACAGGAACGGTCTGGCCGATGTCGAAGATCAACCGTGTGAAGGTCGGGCCATTGCCCACCCTTGCGGTCATGTCACGCAATTCGCGCTTCTCACGATCGCGCTGGGTCTTGCGCAGCTGGTCTTCCGCATCGCGGGCGCGCCGGGCCAGTTGCTCCACGATCTCTTGCGGCAAGGCGGGCGGCAGCCCCTGCCAGTTTTCCGGCAGCAGGTCGAGAAACAGCTTCTCGCCCGCTTCCATCAGGTTGGCCTTGAGGGGCCGGGTGGTGGCAAAGCGCACCGTGCGCCCGTCGGGATCGCGCCTGGCGATGGAGACGTAGGACGGCATTTGTGCCGCGAGCTTCTCCAGTTCGACATTCACGGGTTCCTCGAAGGTCAGCACGATCACGCCGCTCGACGAGCGCACCTGAGCCTTCACGGATTTGTTGAGGGAAAAAACCAGGCGTCCAAAGCCGTTCATTTCCGCCGGCGCAATGGTCCCGTCAGCAGCCCTGGCAGGCGTGCCAAGGGACAGCGCGGCCACAAGGGCCAGAATGCTGGAAGCCGTACGGAGACGCTGACGCAACACGGGCTGATGAACTCGACTGGACGCAACAGGGCTGAGGCAACACGGCCCCACACCATGTTCTTAAAGGAATATGCCTAAGAGCGGGTTAAGCCGCCGACTCGCGCCCTTAAAGCATGACGTTTTTTGGTGGACACAGTGGCACGTCGTCTTGGACGGGCTTGACCCGTCCATCCACGTCTTCCTGCGGCCCATAAACGTGGATGGCCGCGTCAAGCGCGGCCATGCCGTGTTTCCGTCAAGAAACGTCATGCCCTTAGCGTCTTGGGCGCTGCTGCGATTGCTGATCAATCCGCGGCAGTTCGCCTGCTGGCGTGCCGCCAGATGCACCTTGCATCGACGAGGGCGATGCACCTTCACGGGGCTTGGAGGCCAGTGCAACCGTGAGCTTTTCTGCCGCTTCCGGCGTCATGGCCGCCATGATCTCCGACATGCGAGCAGGCTTCATCGCCGTTGCGATGGGTACCAGCACATCGAGCTTGAGACGATCAAAAACGCGGGCCGCATCCTTGGGCTTCATGGCTTCATACATGACCACGACCGTGCGCATCTGCTTGTCGACTTCAGCCTGCTCGGCCTTCACACCGGCGTCGAGACGGCCTTCAACTTCCTTCAGCTCGTTGATCCGGCCATCGACCTTGCGTTCCGCCGCCTGCAACAGGCTCTCGCGCATATCGAGTTCGCGGGACCGGTCATCAATCGCGCCACGCCGTTCCTGCAGGCGTTCCAGCACGGCGCGCTCGGAGGCCGAAGTCGGCGTGGGCGGTGGCAGGGGCTGGGCAGGGCGTTGCTCGGCGACGCGTTGCGCTGCAGGATCGGGCTTCGCAGCACCTTTGGAATCATCCTTTTTCGGCTCTTCCTTTTTTGCTTCGTCCTTCTTGGCCGGAACGCTGCCGGTGATATCGGCATCGACGGGTGGGACGAAACGGTGCCGGGCCAGGGCGCGGGCGAAGGGCGGCAAATCTTCTGCCCGCATGACCTTCTTGGGCGCTTCCGCTTCCGCGAAAAGACGACCGCCTGTCGTGACGAGTTCCGTCCCCCTCAGGATGAGAAGTCCTGAAGCGGCAACGATCACGATGGGGAGCAGGCGGACTCGGTTCATGCAGCGTTGTCCAGTATCCTCCGACGCGCCCGCATGGCGAAAGCCTCGGCTGCCGCTGCGGTTTCCGCAACGTTGCTGGGATTGTCGACATGCAGGCGTGTCTCGGCTTCCGAGACGGCGCGCTTGGCCGTGCTGACGATCCGGCTGATGCGGCCCAGCACCTCGTCACCCGACTTGATGCTCTCGCCGAGTTCGGCGCTGGCACTTTCCGCCAGCCGCAGCCGTTCACCCAGCGTGCGGTCGCAATCGGCATGAGCCTGGCGCAAACCGTCGATGGCCCGCTCGGCCCGCTCGGTCGCCAGCCCAAGGTCAACGACGGTCTGGCGCATGGATTTTTCATCCGCCCTCAGACGCTGCAAGCGCCTGTCGAGGATGATGCAATAGGCCACCGTGAACCCCAGCAGAACCACCACCGCAAACTCGATCACCACGCCGATCACGCTACCCATTTCAATCCCTCTTCCTCAGTCCCGCTTGCCAGAGACACCCTGGTCGAAAATCGCGAGCGTCGTGCGTGATTCGATCAGCGGGCTGAGAACCTGCACCGCGATGTTCTCGCCAATGCGGCCCATGCGGCCTTCGGTCAGCTTCTGGTCGCCACAGCGGATCTCGATGATCGGGTCCGACTTGATGTCGAACAGGATCGTGTCGCCCGCCTTCATGTTGACGATCTGCCGGAGCGGCATCTGTGCCTGATGCAGCACGGCTTCGAGATCGAGCGTCGCGCCGAACACTTCCGTGGCCAGGTGCCCTTCCCATGTCGGATCGCGGCCGAGCTTTTCACCCATGAAGCTCTGCAGGAGCAACTCACGGATCGGCTCGATGGTGGCATAGGGCAGCAGGATTTCGATGACTCCGCCGCGCCCTTCCATGTCGAGGCGCAGCTCGATGAGGATGGCCGCGTTGGCGGGGCGCGTGATGGAGGCGAAGCGCGGGTTGGTCTCGATCCGGTCCATGGTGAAGGTCACGGGCGACAGGGGCTCAAAGGCCTCGGCGGCGTCCATCAGCACCACGTCCAGCATCCGCCGCACCAGGTTGATCTCGATCGTGGTGTAGGGCCTGCCATCCATGCGCACCGAGGTATGGCCGCGCTTGCCGCCCAGCAGCACGTCGATGATCAGGTAGATCAGGCTCGAATCGACGAAAACCAGCCCATTGTTCTCCCATTCCTCCGCCTTGAAGACCGAAAGGATCGCGGGCAGCGGAATGGACGAGACGTAGTCACCGAAACGCACCGAGGTGATGCCATCGAGCGACACCTCCACGTTGTCGGAAAAGAAATTGCGCAGCGATACCGTCAGCAACCGCACGAGGCGGTCGAAGACGATTTCCAGCATCGGCAGGCGCTCGTAGCTGACGATCGAGGAATCGACGATGGCGCGGATGCCTCCGGCACCGCCCAGCGCCGTTTCGTCCACCGAAAAGCCGAGGAGATTGTCGATCTCCTCCTGGTTGAGCAGCCGGTCTGAGGCCAGATCGAGCGAGGCCGCAACCGTTGGGGTCCAGCCGCCCTCCTCCGACTCACCGGTTGGTGCAGCCGACTGCTCCGCAAGCAGGGATTCTTCCCAAGCGGCGGAGAGTGCATCTTGATCTTTCTGCTCCGACATTTGCGCCTATTGCACCATCAGTTCCTTGAAGAGGATCGCATCGACGCGCGCGGGATACACCGCCACATTCACCCGACGCGTCATCTCCTCCTTCAGTCGATAAAGACCGGCGGAACCTTCGAGATCCTGCGGGCGCAACTCGCGCATGAAGACCTGGAAGGTGTCCATGACCCGCGGCAGCATCGGCTGAATCTCGGTCACCACCTTCTGCTCGCCGACTTCCAGGGCGATCTTCATGCGCAGGAACTGCTGGCGATCCTGCTGGCCCGCACCGGCCGCCAGGTTGACGGTCATTTCCGGGAGGTCGAGGAAAGCCGATGGCTTCTTCGGGCCGGACTGCCCCTGGGCAGAGGCTGCCGAGGTCTTGCCATCGGCTGATTGCGCTGCGGTCTGTGTCGCTGGTGACTTGTTCTTGGTGAGAAACCAATAGCCGCCGCCACCGAAGGCCAGCAGCGACACCGCCGCGCCGATGATCATCAGCTTGTTGCCGGGCAGCTTCAGTTTACGCTTGCTGCCGCCTTCGCCATCCTCGGGCGCATCATCGTCGGTCTTTGCAGTCTTCTTTGCCATGGTCCCCGCCAGACTTGTCGGCACGGGAAGCCAGGTCCGCCCGGACCCGTCTTCGCCATTCCTCGGCCTTCACCTTCGGCAGTTATGGTTAACGAAGCCTTTAGATTGGCGTGCCGGGCGGCAAAATTTGCCGGGCAAAAACATCCTTAATGGCAGGTTACGATGCGCAAGGCGGATCATCATCGATATACCAAAACATTGATATCAAACACGATTATTCAAATCAGAGAACTTGGCACGCCCTCTGCAAAGACCGAACCGTGATTTCGGAAGCTGGGGAGCATCCGGAGTGACAGCGAAATCGTTGGGGTGCAACGAAGGAGCCGTTCCATGGAGAACGCATTTCTGATCGGACTGTCGCGGCAGGTGTCGCTGGCACGGGAACTCGATGTGGTGGCGAACAACGTCGCCAACATCGACACAGTTGGTTTCAAGCGCCGCTCGACGGTGTTTCAGGAATACCTGATGCCGAATGCCCGTCATGAGCAGTTCCGGGGTCAGGACAAGCGCCTGTCCTATGTCTGGGACAAGGGAACCTCGCTGACCTACAGCCAGGGCACGATGGAACGCACGGGAAACCCGCTCGATGTCGCGATCCAGGGTGATGCCCTGTTCGCAGTGAGGGCCGGAACCGGCGACGATCGCTACACCCGCAACGGATCGCTTGGCATCAATGCCAAGGGCGAACTGGTCAACAGCGACGGCCATGTGATGGTGACCGACCAGGGCACGATTACAGTGGCACCGACGGAGACCGACATCAAGATCGCGCAGGATGGCTCGGTCAGCTCCAGCAATGGTCCGCGCGGCAAGCTGAAGCTGGTCAAGGTGCCAAATCCGCAACTCCTGATCAACCAGGGCCAGAACCTGTTCTCGACCGCGACGCCCCTGCAACCGGCCGATCCGAAGGAGGCCCGCCTGGCCATTGGCGAGATCGAGAAATCCAACGTCAAGGCCGTACAGGAAGTCAGCCGCCTGATGGAGCTGTCACGCGCCTACCAGAATGTCTCCTCGCTGATGCAGCGAACCGATGAGATCCGCCGCAGCGCGATCAACCGGCTCGCCGATGTCGGCAACTCGTAACGTCATCCGGACCCTAGGAGCACCCCATGCGCGCCCTGCACACCGCCGCCACCGGAATGATGGCCCAGGAAATGAACGTCCAGGTCATTTCCAACAACGTCGCCAACATGCGCACCACCGGCTTCAAGCGCCAGCGCGTCAACTTCCAGGATCTGCTCTACGAACAGACACGCCGCGCGGGCACACCGACCTCGGATCAGGGCAACCAGATCCCGGCTGGCGTCTTCATCGGGTCCGGCGTCAAGACGGTGTCGACGCCACGCCTGATGAGCCAGGGCAACATCTCGCCCACGGAAAAGACCTACGACATGGCCATCCGTGGCGAAGGCTTCTTCAAGGTTGCACTGCCTGACGGGCGCACGGCCTACAGCCGCGATGGCGCCCTCGATCTCGACAGCCAGGGGCGGCTCGTGACGCCCGAAGGCAACCTGATCGACCCCGGCATCACCGTTCCCGCCAACGCCACCAGCGTTTCGATCAACAACCTCGGCGTGGTCAGCGCCCTGGTGCCCGGCAATACTGCGCCGCAGCAGGTCGGCCAGATCACGCTCAGCCGCTTCATCAACAAGACTGGCCTCGAATCCCTTGGCGACAACCTCTATCTCGAAACCGCAGGCTCCGGTGCCGCCATCGACGGCACGCCGGGATCGGAAGGCTTCGGCAATATCCAGCAGGGCTATCTTGAGGAATCGAACGTCAACGCCGTGACCGAGATTTCATCCCTGATCGCCGCGCAGCGCGCCTATGAGCTCAACGCCAAGGTCATCACGGCCTCGGACCAGATGCTCAATGCCGCTGCACAGATCTTCCGGGGTTGATGGAGGCCAATGATGAAACTCCTCAAGACACGCTCCGACACCAGCGCCCGTCATCTCGTGCTCTTCTCTGCATTGACCTGCATGGTGTTGGTTATTCTGACGGTTGTGTCGGCACAGGCCCAGACAGCGACGCCCTTGCGCCTCAAGCCGATCATCACGGTCGAGGGCGACAGCGTCCTTCTCGGCGACCTGATCGACGGCGCGGGAGCTGTCAGCGACGTGGCCCTGTTCGGCGCACCGCAGCCTGGTGCCTCCGGCATGATCTCCACCGCCCGTATCCTCAATGCCGCACGGGAGCACGGATTGACCGGCATCGAGACCAGCGGCCTGTCGTCGGTGGCGGTGCGTCGTCTGGGACGGCGCGTCTCGGCGGAGGAAATCACCCGCGCCATCACCCGCGCCCTCATAGATCAGCAGCAGCTTGGCCTCGATGCCGAAGTGGAATTGAACTCCGGCCAGATGGAAGTGACGGTCGAAAGCAACGCCACGGAACCTGTGCTGGTGCGGCATCTCAACTACAACGGCGGCAGCGGGCGTTTCGAGGCGACTTTCGTGGTGCCGGGAAGCCGCGCCATGGAGCTCAATCCAGGCAAGGTTGTCGGCAATCTGTCCGATGTGATGCGCGTGCCGGTTCTCGCCCGGCCCATCCTGAAGGGTGACGTGGTCAATGCCAGCGATGTGGTGATGGAACGCCGCCGCCGCTCGGACATGGGAGGCGACGTCTATCTCGACCAGTCCAAGATCGTGGGCAACGCCGCTCGGCGCGCCCTGCCCCGCGGCTCGCTGCTGCGCGAGGTGGATATCCAGCGCCCGGAGATCATCGAGAAGAACGCCAGCGTCACCATGACCTTCGAGCAGCCCGGCCTGCAACTCGCCATGCGCGGCAAGGCGCTCACAGGAGGGGCGCTGGGAGACATCATCCAGATCCAGAACGTCAATTCCAAGAAGACCGTCGAGGCCACCATCACCGGACCGAACCGCGCCGCCGTGACGGGAACCGTGATGCCGCAGAAGACGGCCCGCAACGGACAGGTGATCCAGTGAAAACCCTTCAATCCACCCAAAGAGTCCATGCCATGACCGCGCAAACCCTCCTTCGACTCGCCGGATTGCCATTGCTGGCCACGCTCGGTGCCTGCTCCAGCCTTGATCGCCTGAGCCAGGTCGGACAGCAGCCTGCGCTGTCCGCCATCGAGAACCCAACGGCACAGCCCGGCTACAAGCCCGTGCAGATGCCCATGCCGACGGCACAGCCTACGAGCTACCACGGCAACTCGTTGTGGCGCTCCGGCTCCCGCGCCTTCTTCAAGGACCAGCGGGCGCAGCAGATCGGTGACATTCTCACGGTCAAGGTGCAGATCACGGATCGCGCCAACATCGACAACACCACGACTCGCAGCCGCAAGGCGGGCGAAGGCGGCACGGCGGGCGGCCAGGTCGGAGGTTCGATCACCGGTGCA
>JANNFV010000209.1:0-1627 GCA_031380285.1 Hyphomicrobiales bacterium
ATAGGCGGGGCCGGGTTCGCGGCACCAGCCGGAACCTGCAGCTTGACATAGCCGGCAATTTTCTTGGCCATTGTCTGTCTCCTTTCAAAGGCGAATATCGCTCAAAACTCCTTCATCCCCGGCAAACCGGAGGGCAAAAGACGACAGTGGGCAACCAAACGCCGGTTACAGAGCGTGGTGCGGGTTGTGTGCATCCAGGCGGCTAACCCGGTGCAGCTCCCTTCCACGAACGAATGCCTTTCCAGATAACTTGGAAAGTCGATCGTGCGGTTACGGGAAGTGGCGCCAAAAGGCAAGAGCCGCATGTGCGGGCTCCCGACCCAGGGCAATTCAATGCTGCTCCCGTTTGGTCGTCCTGGCCGGGCTTGCCCAGGGCATCTCCGTTTGTTTGCACCATGGCCAAACGGGGATGGCCGACTCAAGGCCGGGCATCACGATCGCATTGAATTGCCCTGGCTCCCGGCCAAAGAGAGGAATATCGCTCAAATTTGCATACCTATCGCAGTATTGCATAAAAGTTATGCGTTTTTCGCCTCATTCCTGCCTTTCTTTTCGACAATGCACGATGTAATGGGCCTTAAGAGGCCATTCGTGAGCGATTTCGCAATCGCTTGAATTTCAACCGCGCTCTCCTGCGCCCGTAGGCCCATCCAGACATCGCGAAACGCGTTGCAACGGGCTGGTACGTCAGAAGGACTTTTCTTCCCATGATCCGATCAATCTTCGCTGCGCTGGTCGCGGCCACCCTCCTTGTCGCAAATATCAGCCAGGCCAGCGCCAACGACAATCCAATCGCCTTTTTCAATCTCCCGACGGAACCAGCGGCGACGCAGACCAAAGACGGATTGAATGCACGGGAAAGCCGCGCCTCCCGCGCCGCGACACGTGCTACCGATGGTCCGGCCTCATCAGATGTCGCCAAACTCGCGGCCGAAATGGGCGTGCCTCACGCCCTCGCACTCTCTGTCTGCCGCATCGAGAGCCGCTGCCGCTATGGCATGGTGGGCCGTGCCGGTGAGCGCGGCCCCCTGCAGATCAAGCTCCAGACCGCACGCGGCCTCGGCTATTCCGGCAGCGCTGCCGGCCTCAACGGCTATACCGGAGCCTATTGGGGCATGAAGCACCTGCAGGTGGCCTACCGCACCTGCGGCACAGCGCGGGGCGCGGCACGCCTGCACAACGCAGGGCTGGCCTCATCCTGCGGTGGGTCGGCTTATGCGAGCAAGGTCATGGCCGGGCTGTAGCCAGCGCGATCATTCAGACCATAAAAAACCCCAGTCCTCGCGGACCAGGGTTTTGATGGTTCTATCCGAGCCGAAGACTACTTCAGCTTCTCGACCTGGCTGAACTCCAGCTCGACCGGCGTGGCGCGACCGAAGATCGACACCGCCACCTTGAGGCGCTGCTTGGCGTCGTCCACCTCTTCCACGGTGCCGTTGAACGAGGCGAACGGGCCATCGGCCACCTTCACCTGCTCGCCGATCTCGAACAGGATCATCGGACGCTTGGCGTTCTCGCCCGCCTCAACGACCTGGCCCTTGATCCGATCCGCTTCCTTCTGCGAAATCGGCACCGGCTTTGATTTGTCGGCTCCCAGAAACCCGGTCACCTTCGGCGTGTTCTTGAT
>JANNFV010000215.1:0-4318 GCA_031380285.1 Hyphomicrobiales bacterium
CAAAGTCGTTGCCCCGGAGCTTTACGTTGCGGTCGGCATCTCGGGTGCCATTCAGCATCTCGCGGGCATGAAAGATTCCAAGGTCATCGTCGCCATCAACAAGGACGAGGAAGCGCCGATCTTCCAGGTCGCGGATTTCGGTCTGGTCGGTGACCTGTTCACGATCGTGCCGGAATTGCAGGCGGAACTGGCGAAGGCGGGGAAGTGACAGGGTTACCCTTCCCCCTTGGGGGAAGGTGGCTGCCGAAGGCAGACGGATGAGGGAGAATCCCCGACCTTAGTGGTTCTCCCTCATCCGGTCGGCATCCGCCGACCACCTTCTCCCGGGGGAGAAGGCCAATATCTGGCACCGGAATGACACTGACTTGACGCCCGACCCATTCACGCCGACCCTGCCACCATGAACGCTCCCTGTCTGCCCGACACCTTCATCACCGCCGCTCCCCGCCCACGTCGCAACACCGTAGGCGTCGCGGTCGGCTCCGTCATGGTCGGTGGCGCGCACCCCATCGTTGTGCAGTCCATGACCAACACGGACACGGCGGATATCGAGGCAACGGCCCAGCAGGTCGCGGCCCTCTGGCGTGCCGGTTCCGAAGTCGTGCGCATCACCGTTGACCGCGATGAAGCCGCCGCCGCCGTGCCCCATATCCGCGATCGCCTCATGGTCCGCGGCGTTGATGTGCCGCTGATCGGTGACTTTCATTACATCGGGCACAAGCTGCTGGCGGATCATCCGGCCTGTGCCGAGGCCCTGGCGAAATACCGCATCAACCCCGGCAATGTCGGCTTCAAGGAAAAGAAGGACAAGCAGTTCGGTGCCATCATCGACATGGCGATGAAGCACGGCAAATGCGTGCGCATCGGGGCCAACTGGGGCTCGCTCGATCAGGAATTGCTGACCCATCTGATGGACCTCAACGCCAAAAGCGCCCATCCCATCGACGCCCGCGCCGTGACGCGCGAGGCACTGGTACAATCCGCGATCCTGTCCGCCCATCGCGCCGAGGCGATGGGGCTGGCTCGCAATCGCATCATCCTCTCGGCCAAGGTCTCCGCCGTGCAGGATCTCATCGCCTGCTACCGCATGCTGGCGGAGCGAACGGATCACGCGCTGCATCTGGGCCTGACGGAAGCGGGCATGGGCTCCAAGGGCCTCGTCGCCGCCTCAGCCGCCATGGGCATCCTGCTGCAGGAGGGCATCGGGGACACCGTGCGTTATTCGCTGACGCCGGAACCTGGCGGCGATCGCACGCTTGAGGTGAAGGCCAGCCAGGAACTGCTCCAGACCATGGGCTTCCGCACCTTCACACCCCAGGTCGCGGCCTGCCCCGGCTGCGGGCGCACGACCTCCACCGTGTTCCAAGAACTGGCCAAGGACATCCAGACCTGGCTGGCGACCTCCATGCCTGATTGGAAGGAGAAATACCCCGGCGTGGAAAGCCTCAACGTCGCTGTCATGGGCTGCATCGTCAACGGCCCGGGCGAGAGCACGCACGCCGACATCGGCATCTCGCTGCCCGGCCCGGGTGAAACGCCCAGCGCCCCGGTGTTCATCGACGGCAAGAAAGCCGCGACGCTGAAGGGAGCGGGCATCGCAGGCGAGTTCAAGACGATGGTGAACAGCTATATCGAGCAGCGGTTTGGGGGGTGAGGGAATTCGGACAAGCGGAATATTCTGCACAGTTATTGACATTTTTATCCTTCCTGCATTACAAATTTCATAAATAACATCCCTGGTTGCTGCTTGCTCCTATTCGATAATGGGCAGGCTTGCCCCAGGGATTTTTCATTTCTGGAGTTTTTTGATGCGCGTCGCAATCCTTGTCGACGGTGGATTTTTCCTGAAAAGATTCCGTCATATCTATTCCGAGATCAGCGCGGATGACCCGAAAGCCGTGGCCGATGCGATGTACACGATGGCCTCACGCCACCTGTATCGGCGAGAAAAGTCAGATGCAGGCGGTAAGTGGAAGAATGTGCGCGACGGCGACCTTCACCGCATCATGTTCTATGACTGCCCTCCTCTCGAAAAGCGCCTTCATCAACCGATCTCGAAGAAAGCGATCAATCTCGCCTCAACACCAGAAGCGATTTTTCGAAACGCTTTACACAGAGAACTCCGCAGTCGCAGGAAGGTGGCATTGCGGCTTGGGCGTCTTGACGAAAGAAACACTGCTTGGCAGCTAAAAACTGGGATCCTTTAATCCCTTTTGAAGGGGGATCGCAAGTTTAGTGATCTCAAAGACGAGGATTTTATCTACTATGCCCGGCAGAAAGTCGTTGACACAAAAATTGGTCTCGACATCGCTCTCCTGAGTGAAAAGAAACAGGTGGAAAAATCGTTCTGGTTGCAGGCGACAGCGATTTCGTCCCTGCCGCGAAGCACGCAAGGCGTGAGGGCATCGATTTTGTTCTCGATCCCATGTGGAACCCAATCACAGAGGACCTGTTCGAGCATATCGATGGACTTCGCTCGACGGCACCCGATCCCAGGAAACGTGACAACCGCCTTGGTGGAGCAGAGTCAGTCGATATCCTGACCGACTTTGGTGAACCATAATGGCACAAAATCGACACTCATGTTCAATTCCCCCCGATTTATCATAGGCTTGCACCGCATAAACCCGGCTTGAGCGCATCTCCCCTCCCGCCTACCCTAGTGCTGGCAGGGAAACCGGGAGAGCATGGTCACACGCGTTGCCACAGTGGCGTTCGAAGGCATTGAGGCGCGGGCGGTGGATGTGCAGGTGCAGATCACCTCGGGCAATGTCGCGTTCGTGCTCGTCGGCCTGCCGGACAAGGCGGTGGCGGAATCAAAGGAGCGCGTGCGGGCTGCGCTCACGGCCTCGGGCCTCGCCCTTCCCGCCCGGCGCATTGTCGTCAATCTCGCACCCGCCGACCTGCCGAAGGAAGGCTCGCATTACGATCTGCCCATCGCGCTGGGCATCATGGCGGCCATCGGCGCGATTCCGCCCGATGCGCTGGAAGGGTTCACCGCATTGGGTGAGTTGGCGCTGGATGGCAGCCTCACGGCAGTGGCGGGCGTGCTGCCCGCTGCGGTCGCCGCCAACGGACGTGATCACGGGCTGATCTGCCCCGCGGCCTGTGGCTCCGAGGCGGCCTGGGCCGGTGGCGACATCGATGTGCTCGCCCCGCTGTCGCTGATCCAGCTCGCCAACCACTTCAAGGGCACGCAGACGCTGGCCCGCCCTGAGCCGAAGATGGCAAGCTCCCCCGTCGAACTGCCGGATCTGCGCGACATCAAGGGGCAGGAAAGCGCCAAACGTGCGCTGGAAATTGCGGCGGCGGGCGGACACAACCTGCTGTTCTCCGGACCTCCGGGGTCCGGCAAATCGATGCTGGCGGCTCGCCTCCCCTCCATCCTGCCGCCGCTGTCACCACGCGAGTTGCTGGAGGTCTCCATGGTGCATTCCGTGGCGGGCGTGCTGGCAGATGGCGTGATCACGGACCGGCGGCCTTTTCGCGCGCCCCACCATTCGGCCAGCATGGCGGCGCTGACCGGTGGTGGCTTGCACGCCCGTCCCGGTGAAGTGTCACTGGCGCATCACGGCGTGCTGTTCCTGGACGAAGTGCCCGAATTCTCGCCGCAAGCGCTCGACAGCCTGCGCCAGCCGCTGGAGATCGGCGAGGTGGCGGTCTCGCGTGCCAACCACCGCGTGACCTATCCCGCCCGGTTCCAGCTGATTTCGGCCATGAACCCTTGCTCCCGCGTTGCCTTTTTTCCAGAGGGCATTTCGTTCATAGGAAAAGCCAATCGCCACAAGGACTTAGACCTAAGTACCCTTGCAGGCCAAATGCTGCTTCTAAGAAGGAGAAGGAAACTCAGGCAACAGGACGTGGCTGAGCTCTTAGGCGTAGACACCTTCACCGTTATCGGCTGGGAAGCGAGTAGGCATGCCCCAGAAGCGAGGCATATACCCAAGCTCTTATGCCTTCTGGGCACTGACTGGCGACCTGAGCCCTGCACTGAGGGAGAGCGTCTTCGCCATACAAGAGAAACATTAGGCCTCACTCAAAAAGGCTTTGCCAAAGCCATAGGCCATGACCCAGCGACCATACTGCGGTGGGAGACTGATAAGGGTAATGTGCCAGAGCGGGTCTGGGGGTGGATTGCAGCATCGGTGAGTGAGGCATCACGTCAGAGAAAGATATGAAGAGGTGGCTCGGTTTGTTTGAACAGTCCGGGGCAGTTTTATAAGTGGTTTCTGCCCTCGGTTATGCCGCAACTGGGATTGGCTGCAGCGCATTGAAGTAGGCTTGGTCCGGCGTCTGCCGACCGAGGCTCTGATGTGGC
>JANNFV010000226.1:0-2241 GCA_031380285.1 Hyphomicrobiales bacterium
CCAGAAAGCCGGTGTATTTGAACACCCCCAGCACCACAAGATTGAGGGCAATCGCGGTGATGATGATCCAGCCCTGATCGACGCCTGCCGCCCGGTTGCGGGCAAAGCTTTGCGCGACAAGCCAGCTGATCAGAATCGACAGGCCGAGCAGCGGAATGAACCGCCAATCCCAGTATCCATAGAAGGCGAAGGAGAGGACGGTCAGCAGCAGCAGCCGATATTGCGGCTGGTACCGCTCGACCGCCACATGGGCCGCCAGCGCCAGCGGCAGGAAAACCAGCAGGAATGCAAAGGAGTTGAAGAGCATCGAGAGACTGACCGAGACCCGTGGCAAGGACCAGCGGCGCAATGCCCCTGTGCACCTGCGCTTACCCGATCGCTTCTGTCCGCGCTACCCCGGTCTATCGACCCAGTTTGGCAAGCTCCACGGCGGCCCTGAGTTCGATATGCGCCAGAACATCGGCCAGCGCGGGATCATCCACGCTGTCCGCCTGGCTGCGCAACTGGCTCTTCAGGTTTTCCAGTTGGGTCGGCTGGATACGTCCGGAGAGGATCGAGATCTTGAGCTGATCGAGCGTGTCCAGCAGGCCCCGCCCGCGCCGCATGGCCTTCTTGCGCCGTTCAAGCGAATCTCCTGCGGCCTGCAAGGCGATCAAGCCATCCATCGCGCTGGCTGGGGCTGCGGCCTGTGCCGATGAGGCGCGCCCCGGGCCATCCGTCCCGCCAAGGCTGAAGCGCGAGGAGGTCGCTCCGCTGCGCTGGACTCCGGTTGCGCCGCCGACGGGCGAGAGTGGGTTGCGGTCTGTGACGCGCATGGCTGGCTTCGCGTCCCCTGATTGGTTGCGGCAAAAGTCACCCCATAGGGTTAAGCCTTCGTAAACAACCCGGTCATTTTTGCCGGGTCGGGGCAAGGCGCTTCTGCTGACTGGGTGAAGAACACGCAGATATCTCTCATGATATCATAGGCTTGGAATTTTTTCAGGAGATGGCACGGCCTTCGCTACACGGGATTGATCAAGGTGGAGTCTCATCGCGTGCTAGCCCTGCCCCAAGTTGTCCGGTCCATCGCCATCGTGATTCTGGTTCTGCTCAGCTGGGCTTATGTCCAGCCTGCGAAGGCCTTGTCGCGCATCAAGGATCTCGCCGCCGTTGAAGGCGTGCGCGAAAACCAGTTGGTGGGCTACGGCCTCGTGGTCGGCCTCAATGGCACGGGCGATACGCTGAACAATTCGCCCTTCACCCGCCAGTCGGCGCAGGCCATGCTGGAGCGTCTCGGTCTCAACACGCGCGGTGCCAACATGCGCACCGCGAACATGGCTGCCGTCATCGTGACCGCCAATCTGGCACCCTTCTCGACCCAGGGCACGCGTCTTGATGTGACGGTGTCGTCGCTTGGCGATGCGAAATCGCTGCAGGGCGGCACCTTGCTGGTCACGCCGCTGCTGGGCGCGGATGGCGAGGTCTACGCCGTGGCGCAGGGCTCCGTTGCCATCGCGGGTTTTGCGGCCCAGGGCGAGGCCACGTCGATTACCCGCGGCGTGCCCACGGTTGGCCGTATTTCCAACGGTGCACTGATCGAGCGTGAAATCGAGTTTCAGTTGAACCGCCAGCGTGCGCTGCGCCTGGCACTGCGCAATCCCGATCTGACGACGGCGCGTCGCATGGCCGCCGCAATCAATGATTTCATTGGTGATGCAACGGCAGAGCCGACCGATCCGTCCACGGTCACGGTGCAGATTCCGAAGAACTACAAGGGCAACATGATCCAGCTGCTCACCGAAATCGAGCAGTTGCGGATCGAGCCGGATCAACGCGCCCGCATCGTCATCGACGAACGCTCCGGCGTGATCGTCATGGGCCGCGATGTTCGTGTGTCCAATGTGGCGATTGCCCAGGGCAATCTGACGGTCACGATTTCCGAGCAACCCCAGGTGTCGCAGCCTGCGCCCTTCTCCGGCGGACAAACGACCGTTGTTCCGCGCACTGGCGTCAAGGTTGATACCGGTGATGGCGCAAGACTGGCGATCATCAAGGAAGGCGTGACACTGCGCGAGGTCGTGGACGGCCTCAATGCGCTGGGCATTGGCCCAAGGGATCTGATCTCGATCCTGCAGGCGATCAAGGCATCGGGTGCCTTGCAGGCCGATATCGAGGTGATGTGATGAGTGTCGCCAACACCATTCCTGCAAAACAGGCGTTCGAGGCGTATCAGGCCGCAGCGCAGGCCAAGCCCGGCAGCCG
>JANNFV010000230.1:0-3985 GCA_031380285.1 Hyphomicrobiales bacterium
GAGACCATCCACAGCCTTTCGCCCAGCCAGGGCTTCGCCGGAATCGATGCCGATACGCTGATGTCGGCAGGCACCATCGAGGCGACGCTGCGGGCGCTTGGTGGCGCTGCCGCTGGCGTGGATGCCGTCTTTTCCGGTGCGGCCAGAAATGCCTTTCTGGCGGCCCGGCCGCCCGGCCATCATGCGGAAGCCAACCGCGCCATGGGATTCTGCTTTTTCAACACGGCGGCCATTGCCGCCCGCCACGCCCAGAAGGTCCATGGCGCGGAACGCGTGGCGATCATCGACTGGGATGTGCATCACGGCAACGGCACGCAGGATATCTTCTGGAGCGACCCATCGGTGCTCTACGCCTCCACCCATGAAATGCCGCTTTACCCCGGCACGGGTGCCCGGTCCGAAACCGGCGAGCGTGGCAATATTGTCAATGCCCCCCTGCGCGCAGGCGACGGCAGCGAGGCGTTTCGCGCGGCCATGACAGCGGTTGTCCTGCCGCGCATCGCGGCGCATCGGCCTGATCTCATCGTCATCTCGGCGGGTTTCGATGCGCATCACCGCGATCCGCTGGCCAATCTGCGGCTGGAAGCGGATGACTTTGCCTGGGCCACGCAAGCGCTCATGGACATCGCGGACAAGCATTGTTCCGGGCGCATCGTCTCGGTGCTGGAGGGGGGCTATGATCTGATCGGACTGGCCGAAAGTGCGTCTGCCCATGTCAAGACGCTGATGCAGGCCTGAGCGGATCAAACTGTGCCTGCTGGCAACTCCTGTGATTGATAGCGCACCAAAAGCGCGTAGTGTGGACGGATCAAGCTCGCCATGCCCACGCCCTACGCCTCCATCGCCGCCATTCTCGCCTCCGTCTTTGCCCTGATCTCGGGCAATGCGCTGCTGAACACGCTGGTGCCGCTGCGGGGCAAGCTGGAGAATTTTCCCAGTCTCACCCTCGGCCTGCTCGGTTCCGTCTTCTTTGCAGCCATGCTGGTGGGAACCCTGATCAATCCGCTACTGATCAAGCGGATCGGCTATGTCAGGAGCTACGCGGTTTTCGCCAGTGTCGGTGTCGCAGCGGCTTTGGCCTATCCGCTGTTCATCGACCCCGCCTGGTGGATCCTGCTGCGGGCCATCATGGGATTTGCGCTGGCCGGGCTGCACGGCATCATCGATGGCTGGGTGCAGGGCAAGGCCGACAACGAGAACCGCGGTCGCATGGGCGCGGCCTATCAGGTCGTGCATTTCATGGCCGCCGCAATGGGGCAGATGCTGCTGAACGTCGCGGATCCGCGCACGGCATCGCTGTTCATTCTGGCAGCATTTCTGTTCGCGATCTCGACGGCCCCGCTCCTGCTGGCCCGATCAGAGCCTCCGGCCCGTCCGGAAACCGCCCGCCCGGAGCTTGGCTGGCTGTTGCGCAACGCGCCTGTAGCCGCTGTGGCGTCGCTGGGAGTCGGCACCGCCAATGGCTCGTTCTGGGCGCTGTTTCCGGTATTTGGCGTTGCAACGGGCCTGAGCAACGGACAGATTTCAGCCTTCCTGGCCGCCACCGTCATCGGTTCCGCACTGGCGATCTGGCCCATTGGTCGGCTCTCGGACCGGATGGACCGGCGCAAGGTCATGGCCAGCCTGCTGCTGGCCTCCGTCGTGTTCGAATTGGCACTGATCCTGTTTGGAGCAAGTTTGGGCTGGATGATGGGCGCCTTCGGTTTCCTGATCGGAACCGTGGCGATGACGATCTATCCGACGGCCATTTCCCACGCCAGCGACCGGGCTGGTCCCGAGCGTTCGGTCGCCATCGCCTCGGGCATCCTGTTCTATTATTGCGTCGGAGCCATCCTTGGTCCGGTGACGGCGATAGCCCTGATGGACTGGCTGGGTCCGCAGGCGCTGTTCCTGTTCATGGCGATCACGCATCTCGTGGTGTTTGCGGTTGCCCTGCAGCGCATCCGGATGCGTGCGCCCGCAGCGAATATCGCGGTTGGCGAAGCCGGTTTGCCACCATGAGGCAATGTGCCTAAAGCGAGAGACGAACCTGTTCAGACAAGGATACCGCCATGCAGATCGACGCATCCATCGCAGCCATCATCACCGGGGGTGCATCGGGCTTGGGTGAGGCAACAGCCCGCATGTTGCGTGCCAAGGGGGCCAAAGTCGGCATCCTCGACATGCAGGAAGCGCGCGGCAAGGCGCTTGCCGCCGAGATCGGCGCGGCCTTTCATGTCTGCGACGTCACCAGCGAAGCGTCGGTTGACACGGCTCTCGCGGCCTTGCGCGCCATCAACGGACAGGAGCGCATCACCGTGAATTGCGCAGGCATCGCCCCAGCCAAGCGCATGATCTCGAAAAACCGCGAAACCGGCGCACTCAGTGGTCATGACATCGGATATTTCGTCAAAGGCGTGACGGTCAACCTGGTGGGAACCTTCATCGTCACGGCGAAATCCGCGCTTGGCATGGCCTCGCTTGCGCCGGTGGACGCCGACGGACAGCGTGGTGTCATCATCAACACGGCTTCTGTCGCGGCCGAAGACGGCCAGGTCGGACAGGCCGCCTATGCCGCCTCCAAGGCCGGTGTGAAAGGCATGACCCTGCCGATTGCCCGCGACCTTGCACAATACGGCATCCGCGTCTGCGCCATCCTGCCCGGCATCTTCATGACGCCGATGTTTGACGGCCTGGACGACACATTCAAGAAGTCGCTGGGGGCCAGCGTGCCGTTCCCCTCTCGCCTGGGCGAACCCTCGGAATACGCCAAGCTCGTCGGCGCGATCATCGACAACGACATGCTCAACGGCGAGACGATCCGGCTCGACGGTGCCATCCGTCTGGCCCCGCGGTAAGCGCCAGGCCGATGCGCCACTTCGCCGCCAGCCATCTGACCCGGCTTGCCACGCAGGTGTTCGTGGCAGCAGGCTGGCCGGAGGACGATGCCCGCGAAGTGGCGCGCCATTTCACCCTGGCCAATCTCTCCGGCCATGACAGCCACGGCATCGGCATGTTGCCGCTCTATATCCGGTCCTTCCGCGATGGCTGGCTGAAACCCTCGAACCAGCCTGTGGTCCGCACCTCAGCCGCGCCATTCCTGGTCATCGACGCGCAGATTTCGCTGGGTCAGCCGACAGCGTCACGGGCAGTGGCAGAAGCCGCCGACATGGCGACAAGCCACGGTGTCGCCATCCTCAACCTGATCGATGCGCATCACATCGGCCGCATCGGCGACTACGCCGAGCAGGCGGCTGCAAGGGGCCTGATCTCGATGTTCTGGGTGAACGTCGCGGGCCGCCCGCCGATCGTGGCCGCCCATGGTGCGAAAGAAGGGCGCTGGGGCACCAATCCGCATGCCATTGGCGTGCCTTCCGCCGATGGTCACCATCTCATCCTCGATTTCGCCACCAGCCGCATCGCCCATGGCAAGGTGCGTGTCGCGCTCAACAAGGGCGTCAGCGTGCCCGATGGCAACCTGATCGATGCGGAGGGACGGCCCACCAACGACCCTGCCGTGGCCTTCCCGCCCGGGCCGCTGGGTGCCCTCCTGCCCTTCGGCGAGCACAAGGGTGCGGGGCTGGCCTTCATGGTCGAGATTCTCTCGGCAGGCCTCGCGGGCGGTGCCCTGATCAAGGACAAGCCCGCCCGCAGCTGGATTATCAACAGCCTGTTTGCCGTCCTGATCGATCCGCGGCGGCTGGATCCGGATCAGCAGGCACGTGAGGAGCGCATCGCGTCCATCAGCGCCTTCCTGCGGGCCGCCCGTCCGCAGGATCCGGCCAGCCCCGTGCGCGCGCCTGGCGATGTCGAGCGTGCGTTGCGCATCTCCCGCGAGCGGGACGGCATCCCGCTCGATGACGAGACCTGGCGGCAGATCGTGGACGCCGCCGCCAGCTTCGGCATTGCGGCAGAGGGTGCCTGAAGATAGGTCGTTGCGTCTCGTTATGGAAACAGCGCCGCGTCGTCTTGGACGGGCTTGACCCGTCCATCCACATCTTTCTGC
>JANNFV010000232.1:0-1943 GCA_031380285.1 Hyphomicrobiales bacterium
GCTTGCAGCATTGCCAAACGTGGATGCCCGGCTCAAAGCAGGGCATGACGATCGAATTGAATTGCCCTGCCACGAAGTGACTGTGCCGGGGTTGGCGAAGGGCGCAGGGTTGTGGTAGCTGCCGCAACATGGGGGCAGTTAGCTCAGCGGTAGAGCAGTCCGTTTACACCGGACCGGTCGGGAGTTCGATCCTCTCACTGCCCACCAGAGACCAGCGATGGCAGTCGGCATGGCCCGCAGGATGCATTGCATGAAGCCCGAGAAACCCGAGACGCAATTCACACCGCCCGATCAGCTCGGATATGACCGTTCCCGCACGCCATTGCCACCCGGAGAGGCCCTGATCCTCGACGAGGCGTATCGTCTCGCGCATCTCCCCTTGGTCAATCCGAGGCATCCCGATGTGATCGCGCAGGTATCAGGCAAATCCTACGACAGGGGTATTCACCCGCGCATCCACTCGCTCGTTGTGCCCTTGCCTGCGCGTGAGCTGGCGGGCAGCGCCGCCTTTCGCAAGCTTGAGGACACGCTCCGGCATTCGCCATTCTCTGGCAAGATCGCCTGGGATATCGTCGCGCAACGCGCTGACCGGCTGCATGCGACGCTTGCGGGATCGCTGGGTGAGGGGGATGCCGCGCCATTGCTTCCGGCCCATGCGCTTGCGGGTCTTGAGCCGTTCAAGGTCCGCATCCAGGGGCTGTTCTCCGGCACCATCAATCGCGGCAGGCTGTATTTGAAGGTCTATCCGGAGATGCGCGGGGGCGAGAATGTCCTGCACAGGATCCAGCGCCTGCTGGGCCGTCCGCCAACCGATCTTTACCTGATCGGCCTCTACAACCTCACGGACCACTTGACGGCAGACGAAACCGCAGTCCTTGCAACCATCATCGAGTCGTGGTGGTCCGAGCCGTTGCTTGTGGTGGAGGTGACAGAGCTTTGGCTGCTGTCCTCCTGCGATGACCTCGTGCTCGACTCGCGCATCGAGCAGAGAATTTCCCTGTTCAGCCATTGAAAGGCCATGTTAGCCTCCTGTCCTTGAGCTTTGGAATGCGCCCTCGAAAGGTCGTGGTGGTATGAACAGGTCAATCCGGACAGCAATCACGGGCCTTGCGGTGGCAATGGGCATCATGGCGGGACCAACGGCTGCATCCGCCCGCATGCAGTTCACCGCAGTGCCGCTGGCAGACAGCCGCTGCGGCGAGCAATGCCCTGTCGTCATCCAGGCCGAAGGGCGGATCACGCGGGAGGCGGCGGATGATTTCGTGGCCTATGCGAAATCGGTATCGGACAGCGGCCGACTGCTCAACATGGTGTTGATCCATTCACCCGGCGGCAGTGTCGTTGGTTCCATGATGCTGGGTGCGACCTTCCGCACCCTGGGTACCACCGTTGTCGTGGCACGGGTGAGCCGCGGAGGCGGGTTCTTCAGCGGTCCCCAGGTCGATTCCCGCTCCGGTCGCGTGATTCCCCAAGGGTCCATCACCAACGCGACCTGCAATTCGGCCTGCGTCTATGCCGTGATGGGCGGACGCAAGCGTGTGATTCCGACCGACAGCCGCATGGGCGTGCATCGCATGCAGTCCGAGGAATCCTATGGTTTCGATCCCGTCAGCGGGCGCGTCGTGACGGACAAGAAAAGCGGCTCCGCGCAGGAGGTCCAGGCGCTCAAGCAGTATTCGCGCTTCATGGGCATCGATCCCCGCATCATCGATCTGGCGGAATCGGTCCCGCACGAGGATATCCGCGTATTGTCTGCCGATCAGGTTCGCGGCTTCAAGCTTGGCGTGCCGAAGTTGAAGTGAAGGCAGTTCCCGGTTTTTTGCACCCCGTGACGGTTGACACCCGGCAACGCTTATCCTAGCAGAACTGACCCATGCGGCGGTGAAAATCGCTGTTGCGGGAGTAGCTCAGTTGGTTAGAGCGCCGCCCTGTCACGGCGGAGG
>JANNFV010000539.1:0-3496 GCA_031380285.1 Hyphomicrobiales bacterium
TCTCGCGCTCGATGTCGGAAATGGTGCTGCGGATGGAATTGACGGGTCCCGCCGGGCGCCGCGGCGCTTCCTCCGGCAGGTTGTCCGCTCACAACCCCTTGGTTTCGGGCGCCTGGGTGAACAGGGACCGGATGGTATCGGTGCGCTTGCTCATCGGTTCCACACCTTCCGTGCCAGCTCGGCGACCTCGGCATTCACGGCATCAACCGATTCGAGTGCCCGCTCATAGGCCACGCGGCCGACCGAACCCTTGTCGAGCTCATAGAGCGACTGCTTGGTCAGCCCCGCATTGGCGATGGCCGTGGATTTCCAGGCGGTCGCTTTCAGCACGTCATCGCCGAACAGGTGGCGCAGCAGGGCCACGATCTGCGTCTCGGGCACATCATGGGGATCGTGGCGGGTCACGATATAGCGCACGATGTCGTAATCCAGTTGCCCGCCTGCATCCTGGATCACCTGCATCACATCGGCGGTCATCAACAGGAACTGGCTCATCGAGGCCACGTCCACCATCTGCGGATGGATGGTCACCAGCAGCGACGTCGCCGCATTCAGCGCACCCATGGTCAGGTAGCCAAGCTGCGGCGGGCAGTCGATCACGACGAAATCGAACTCGCTTTCCACCTCCGCAATGGCCGTGGCGACGCGGCGGAAAAACAGCTCGTGCCCCCGCAGCGAGCGCTCGATCATGGCACGCGGCGTCTGGTGCTCGAACTCCATCAATTCCAGATTGCCCGGCACCAGCGAGACGCCCTCAAAATAGGTCTTGCGAATGACCTCGCGCATGGGGCGGCGCTTGTCGTCGTAGCGGATAGCACCGTACAGCGTCTCTCCATCGGCGATGTCGAACTCCGGCTGGTAGCCGAACATCGCGGACAGCGATGCCTGCGGGTCAAGGTCGAGGGCGAGCACGCGGTAGCCCCGCAGCGCCAGATACTGCGTGAGGTAGAGCGCGGTCGTGGTCTTGGCCGAGCCGCCCTTGAAGTTGGCGACAGCGAGAACCTGCAACTTGTCACCCGGACGCCGCTCCGGCAGAAAGGCCAGCGCCTCCCTGGGCCGGCTGGCAGCCAGATAGCGCCGCAACTCGGTCACCTGGGCGGGCGTGTAGGAGCGCCGCCCGCCGGAGCCGAGCGCGGGCAACGGGCCAAGCCCGTCCAGCGAGAGCTGGCGCAGATAGCCATCCGACACACCGAGAATGCGCGCGACTTCGCCCGAGGTCAGCGAGCGCAGGGACTTCAAGGCCGTGGGCGGAAACAGCGTGGCACTCAAGGCGCGCAACTGCGACGACAAGGCCGTCGCATGGCGGTTGATACGGGCAAGCCCGCTCTCCGCCACGCGGTCCGTAACCGGGGAACTTGAGTTGGTTGACAGGGACACCAGGACTCCAGACGGATCAACGCCGTTAGACGGCTGAAAAGCGTCTGGCGAGATAACGCCGATTCTGATCATGCGGCAAGGAATTTATGGTTAACAAGACGTTAACGCCGCAGCAGGCAATGGGCGCAACCGTCGAGCCAACGCACAGGGTTGTCAGCTGACAACCAGCATGCCCATGGCCAACTTTCGGTTGAACCAGACAGGAATCATGCAACAGTGCCGCGAATGGCACTGTGGCAGCAACCCCGCTCGTGAGGAAGCAAGGCCGGAGCCAGCATGAGGGCGGTGACGGGAACAATGACGCGGCGGTTTGTTGATCTGTCGGTGCCTCTCGAAAATGGCGGTCTTGCCGATCCCCCGGGCTATGGTCCCAGTATCGACTATGTCGATCACCGGCAAAGTGCGGCGGATGTCTGCCGATTCTTTCCGGGGCTGCGGACAGACCAGCTGCCGGATGGCGAAGGCTGGGCCATCGAGACGGTGCGGCTGACCACCCATAACGGCACGCATCTCGATGCGCCCTATCATTTCGCCTCGACCCAGGATGGCGGCGAACGGGCCAAAACCATCGACGAGATTCCGCTGGACTGGTGCTTGCGCCCTGGCGTGAAACTCGATTTTCGCCATTTCGCCGATGGCTATGTGGCGACCGCCGCAGACGTCGCGGCGGAGTTGCGGCGCATCGATCACACCCTGCAACCTTTCGACATCGTGGTCGTCAACACCCGCGCGGGCGAACGTTACGGACAGGCCGACTATGTGTCGGCGGGCTGCGGCATGGGCCGCGAGGCCACGCTGTTCCTGACCGGGCAGGGCGTGAAGATCACTGGCACCGATGCCTGGTCATGGGACGCGCCCTTCGTCCACACCGCGAAGCGCTGGGCGGAAACCGGCGATCCATCGATCATCTGGGAAGGCCACCTGGCGGGCCGCGAACGGGGCTATTGCCATATCGAGAAGCTGGCCAATCTTGACCAGCTGCCGCCGACAGGCTTCACCATCAGTTGCTTCCCCTTCAAGATTCGCGCGGCCTCTGCCGGCTGGACGCGGGCGGTGGCGATCATCGACGGGTGATACCCACGCCCCAGTGAAGCAGGAACCGGTCGATCGCCCGGTCGATGACGGGGCCTGTATCGGCGGGAACGGGCAACTGGTAGATGAAGCGCCGGATGCCCAGATAGACGATGCCGCCGTGGAGATTGAACATGTCCTCCATGTCCGGCCCGGCGCCCTCCGCGGCATTGGCCTCCCACAGGATTTCGTTCTGCGCAGGCTTCAGCAGCATGTCGCGGACATGATCGAGATAGCGCCGATTGAGACGTTCCCCCGCCAAGCCCGCGAACATGAAGATGCGCATCCACTCGTAAGTGAAGATCGCGTCTGAATAGGCGTGGTAGAAGGCCGTCAGACGCTCGCGCACGGGTTTCGCCCGATCACACAACAGCGTCGGCCAACTCGGGTCGAGACGATCAAGATAGACGCTTTCGAAAACCGCTTCGGCGAGATCGGCCTTGGTGGCGAAATACTTGAACAGCAAAGGTTGCGTGATGCCGATGCGATGCGCCAGATCACGGGTGGAACCACCCAGCCCGACCTCCGCAAAATAGCTGACCGCGCCCTCGACGATCATGCGTCGCCGGTCATCCGGATTCAGCCGCTGCCGCGTCTTGTCGTGAGTCTGCATTCCGGCGTCGTATCCGAAATTTCCGTTGCTGAACAGCGTTGCTATTTATCGAATGATCATTTATTCTTCGCTCCCGGCGCTGAGGCTTGAACACCGAGAGGCGCGAGAACCGGGGAGGACAGTGCGGATGAAAATGCCTCCCTTCGGCTTTTCCAAACCGCGCGACCTGCAAGAGCTTTTTGCGATCTGGCGCGAAGCCGGTGACGAGGCCAAGCTGCTGGCTGGCGGCCAGACTTTGCTGGCAACGCTGGCCTTCCGGCTGTCAGGACCATCGGTGCTGATCGACATCAACGGCATCGACGCCCTGAAGGGCGTGACGGAGACAGCCGACGTTCTGCGCATTGGAGCGCTGACCACCCACGCGCAGCTTGGCGCGAATGGGCTGGTGGTCCGGCACGCGCCATTGCTCACGCAGGCGGTGCCGCTGATCGCCCA
>JANNFV010000246.1:0-2812 GCA_031380285.1 Hyphomicrobiales bacterium
CCATTCTGGCCACAGCTTCTCATCTTCGAGGCAACCTTTCTGGTGCTCGCTTTCGCCAATGCGCTGGGTTACGGGCTCATTGCCAGCCGCGCGCGGTCGCTGGTTCGCAACGAGCGCGCTATCGGCCTCTTCAACAAGGCCGGTGGAACCCTGCTGATCGGCGCTGGTCTTGCAACTGTGACACTGAGAGGCGCGCAGAACTAGATTGAGACGCGCCCGGCTTCGGCGATCAATGGCCAAAAAAACTCCCCCACCCCGTGCGTGGCAGCGCATGCTCTCGGGCCGCAGGCTCGACCTGCTTGATCCCTCGCCATTCGATGTGGAGATCGAGGATATCGCCCATGGTCTCGCCCGCGTCGCACGCTGGAATGGGCAGACCAAGGGCCCCTATCCCTTTTCAGTGGCGCAACACTCGCTGCTCGTGGAGGCCATCGCACAAAACAGCCTGCTGGACATGCCGCCAAGAACGGCCCTTGCCGTGTTGCTCCATGACGCGGCGGAATATGTGATCGGTGACATCATCTCGCCCTTCAAGGCAGTGCTCGGCGATGCCTACAAGGGCGTCGAGGCACGCATTCTGGCCGCGGTGATGATCCGTATTGGCCTGCCGCCGGAGATCAAGGGTGCGGTCAAGGTGCTGACCAAGGACGCCGATGCGATTGCGGCCTATCACGAAGCCACGCAGCTCGCTGGGTTCTCGCGGGAGGAGGCCGAGCGGTTTTTCGGTGGACCGGTGAACCTGCCCCGGCGTATCCTCGACATGCTTGATCCCTGGACCACAGAGCAGGCGGAAAGCGCCTTCAAGGCGCGGTTCGAAACATTGTCCGGTGCATTGGCTAGCACCTAGACGGGAGCCCTGAATGCCCTTCCTGCAAGTCTGTTCGCTCGCCCGCCTGCCGCGCACGGTGGCCGAGATCGATGCCAGCCATGTGCTGACGCTGATCAATGCCCAGACTCCGGTGACAAGACCCGCATCGATCGCAGAGGACCGGCATCTCTATATTGCGATGAGCGATATTCTGGAGCCACTGGACGGGCATATCATCCCGGGCGAGGAGCATGTGCAACGTCTGCTGGCCTTCGTGAAGACGTGGGACAAGGCACAGCCCATGGTTGTCCATTGCTACGCAGGCGTCAGCCGCTCGACGGCAGCCGCCATGATCACGGCCTGTGCGCTCGATCCGCAGCGCGACGAAAAGGGCATTGCCGATCTCATCCGTTCCCGCTCTCCAACGGCCACACCCAACCTTCGGCTGGTGGCGGTTGCCGATCAGTTGCTGGGCCGGCAGGGCCGCATGATCACGGCAGCCGAAAGCATAGGTCGCGGCCAGGACTGTTTTGAAGGCGTGCCGTTCCGGCTGGAGGTTTAAACCCACCCGCCCAGTTCGCGCATCACGACGTGCTTCATCACCTTCACGCCAAGGTCGCTGTCGTTCAGGCAGGGAATGTACGAGAAATGCTCGCCGCCATTGTGCTCGAAAATCTCGCGGTTCTCGACATCGAGCTCTTCCAGCGTCTCAAGGCAATCCGCCGAGAACCCAGGCGCGATCATGACCATGCGCTTGACGCCTGACTTGGCGAGTTCTTCCACGGTTTCATCCGTATAGGGCTTCAGCCATTCCTCGGGGCCGAAGCGCGACTGGAAGGTCTGCACGAACTTGTCTTTCGGCCAATCCAGCGCCTCGCGCAGCAACCGCCCTGTTTTGACGCACTGGCAATGATAGGGATCGCCCTTCATCAGGTAGCGCTTGGGCACGCCGTGGAACGAGGCCAGCAGCACCTCGGGTTCGAAATCGAGCCCCGCCACATGCTCGCGCACACTGTCCGCCAGCGCGTCGATATAGACCGGATCATCATGCCAGGGCGGTGCCACGCGCACGGAAGGCTGCCATTCCATCTTCATGAGCTGGCGAAAGGCCTGATCCGCGGCTGTGGCGGAGGTGGCGACCGAATATTGCGGATACATCGGCAGCAGGAGAATGCGGTCGCAGCCCTGCTTCAGCAGGCTCTCGATGGCCGGGCCCGTGGCGGGATTGCCGTAGCGCATGGCAAAATCCACGATGATCTTGTCGGACAGCACACCCAGTTCCGCCGCCAGCTTTTCCGATTGGCTGCGCGTGATGGTCAGCAGCGGACCTTCATTGCGCTCCTTGTTCCAGATCGTATCATAATCCTTGCCCTTGCGGCCGGGGCGGATCGACAGGATGATGCCCTGCAGGATCGGCTGCCAGACGGCGGCAGGCCAGTCGATCACGCGCTTGTCCGACAGGAATTCCGAGAGATAGCGGCGCATCGACCAGTAATCCGTGCCATCCGGAGTGCCAAGATTCAGCACCAGCACGCCGACCTTGCCCCCCATGACGCGCGGATGATCGCCCGGCAGCCGGAACGCCCGGTTGGCGGCCTCGCGCGGGTCTCGCTCACCACTGCGGATCATCAGGTTCATGGTCTGTCGGAATCCAGTATACGCACGGTCAAAACAGATGTGGTCACTACAGCGCGAGGCCATGCCTGTCGAGCGCACGCGCCGTCGCACTTCGATATACGCGGTTATGCGGGGGGTGGATGACCAAAGCTGCTGGTTCTTCGCACAGGGCAATTCAATTCGATCGTCATGCCCGGCCAGGACGACCAAAAGGGAGGCAGAATTGAATTGCCCTGGTTTTTCGCAGCGGGAGTGCGCTCTTGCATCGCTCCGATGCGCTCTCCATATTCTCTCTCGGAAGTGCTGAGGGCTGCTCATCCCGAGGGCTCGCGCAGGCTTCCGTTCATTCGAGGCGCCGCTGAGGGTTTGTGACCCGATGGGCTTCGG